>JAKASH010000119.1 GCA_021828225.1 Acidobacteriota bacterium
GTGAACTATGTTTTCCAGCTTGGGCAGGCGTCTGAATTGCCATTCGGTGTTGCCAGGGTTGGTGTTCGCTGTAATGAGCCTGAGTCTTGTGAATGCTGCGGCGCAGAGGCCCACCGCCACCGCTCCGGCGTCGTCGGCCGAGGCGGCTTTGACCGGGATTCAGGTTGCCCCGGTCGTGGTGGATGGTGTGACTTTGTTTTATGTACGGGGCGTGATGGCTTATCCGGCGGAAACAAGAGCGCAGCAAATTGCGAATCGGATCCAGGCTGTGGCTGCAGACCGTGCCTTCTCCCCGCAATCGCTCAGGTTGGACGAGACACCGATCGGAACGCGAATCCTGGCCGGCACAGAGTTCATCATGACCGTGATCGAACCTGACGCGCGGCTCGAGGGGATCGAGCGGCCGGTCCTGGCCCACGTTTTCTTATTGCGAATCAGCCAGGCCATCGAAGCCTATCGACACGACCGCGAGCCAAGGTTCCTGGCTCAGCAAGCCCTCTACGCGCTTTTGGCAACGCTGGTTCTCCTGCTTGGTTTATGGGCCGGGCAGCGGCTCTACCGGCGACTCCGGTCCACTCTCGACAGGCGTTACAAGGAGAAGGTCCAGGGATTGCACATCCAGTCGTTTTACCTTCTGCATACCGAGCAACTATGGCGCATGCTGACCGGCGCGCTTGGCTTCCTGTGGGTGGTCGTGGTGTTGGCAGCAGTCTACATATACCTTCACTACGTCTTGTCCCTGTTCCCCTGGACCCGCGGGACGGCCAACAGCCTCATCGTGATTCTGATGAATCCCTTGCGCACGATGGGCAGCGGTCTGCTTCAGGAAGTTCCCAATCTTGTGTTCTTGACGATTCTGGTTCTGGTCACATGGTATGTGCTGAAATTGATCCGCCTTTTCTTTGTCGGCATTGAGAAAGGAGCGGTCACTTTTTCAGGCTTCGATCCCGCGTGGGGGCGGCCAACCTACCGCCTGGTGCGGGTGCTTGTCATCGCCTTTGCGTTGGTGGTCGCTTACCCGTACATACCCGGCTCGGGTTCGGCGGCCTTCAAGGGCGTGTCCCTGTTCATCGGTGTGATTTTCTCTCTTGGATCTACCTCTATGATTGGGAACGTGATCGCCGGATACAGCATGACGTATCGGCGCACATTCAAGCTGGGCGACCGCGTCAAGATCGGCGATCACATCGGCGATGTGGAACAAACCGGGTTAATGGTGACGACCCTGCGCACGCCGAAGAACGAAGTGGTGGTGGTGCCCAACTCGATGATCATCAACGGAGAAGTCATTAATTACAGCATGCTGGCAAAAAAGCAGGGCCTGATTTTACACACGACCGTGGGTATCGGTTACGAAACGCCCTGGCGGCAGGTGGAAGCCATGCTGCTCGATGCAGCGGCGCGCACGCCCGGGCTGCTGCGCGAACCCAAGCCGTTTGTATTCCATAAAGAGCTCGGCGATTTTGCGGTAACTTACGAGATCAATGCCTACTGCGATCAACCCCTGGCCATGTTTCACCTGTATACCGCGCTGCACCGGAATATCCTGGATATCTTCAACGAGTATGGCGTGCAGATCATGACCCCGGCCTACGAGGGCGATCCGGCGCAGGCGAAGGTCGTGCCCATGAACCAATGGTACACTGCTCCCGCTCGCCCGCCGAACCACGGGGAGCCCGGCGGTCCCGAGCACGAAGCGGTCGGCGGCACGGAAGAAGCGCCCCCGGTTGAAGGGGCCGCATGAGGCTTCCGGATTCCTTTCCAGCATTGGAATTTCCTGTGGGTTCCCATTGCTAGTCCCTCATGCTGTGATCCTTTCAGTCATCAGCAAGGCCTGTTCCGTAACCTCGTTTTGGTAGCGGTGGCGTGACCTTCGCTGTTTGGTTTCGTCCCTTAGCGGAGTCCGGCTTCAGGGAATACTGTTAGTTTTGACAGTCGCACGAGGGTTCTTTGAGCACTACTCTAACTAAGTAGGTAGCGGGGCCGTGGCGTCCTGGAATCTGGAAACGGGAACAAGATGAGTCTGAGGAATCTCCGCCCGGCATTTCTCCACCGGATAAGCGCCTTAGCGGCATGGCCTATTTCCAGGGACGGACGTTGACGGCCTTTATGTACTGATTGCCGTAACTCTCGATTTCGTATTTGCCTTGCTTCTTGTTGAACCGGATCCTCGCTGCAGCCATGATCTGACCGACTCCTTCGCCCTTTGCGTCCAGCCTGACTTGCATGAACCCGAACTGGTAATCGGTGGACCGGCCGCTCCGGTAGAGTTCAACGAAGGGCATGTTGCGGGCCGTTACCAGGTTGATCACCGTATCTTGGCCATCCTGCCTTTTTCGCGCAACGGCAATCTGATTGCCGACGCGCCCTGTTACATTGATCTGCCCCACGTCTTCCTTTTCCAGCGCCCTCCGAAGGGCGTCGGGACCCTTCTCCTTGACTAGCTCGGCAAACTTCTCCAGCTCTTCGTCGGTCGTGTACCGGGTAATCCGAAAGTCAAACTGCATGGATCTGCCACCCACGGCCCCGCCGGTTCCAATGGCCACGCCGGAATAGGCCTCCGGCTTCATCTTCGTTTCCTGGCCCTCGGAGGATGACAACAGAAACAGGCTTCCCAAAACCAGAAAAACCGCCAATTTTCCTGTTCGTTTTGTCATATCCCAATCCTTTGTCTTTCCTGGTAAGAATTCTCTCTGTGCTCAGTGGCCTTAATATACGGGGCGCATTAAATGAATCCGGACCCAAGGCGTCAAGGCATGGCTTCAGCGACGCCATTGGAGGAGCCGTGTCCCCTGTGGCTTTAGCCACGGAGGCCTCAGTGGGTGAACCTGCACCCCGACGCGTTTCTTGACTGCCATGCGCATGAGTTTAATACGCTCTGTATAGGTCCAACACAGAGATAGATCAGACGCTCCGTACGCTCCGTGTGAGCTTGCGAGGCACGGAGCACACAGAGCCTTCGTTTGGTTGCGGCGCTGCCGCGTTCGTAAGTATCAGCACGCCTATTGAAGAATCGGAATCTCAGAAGTCAATTCCAGGTCGATCATCAAGCTAAGGCGCCTGTCCACCTGGAAGAATTTTGCTGCGCGTTTCGCACCCAGAACCTTCTCAAACCTCGGCCAGTACGCCTCTCTGTTTTCGAAAGCAGCTTTGTCCAATTCAAGCATTTTGCCTGTGAGTTCGGCCGCTTTGGTATCGTTCATCTGGCCGTAATTCTGAGCGTAGTCTTTAATGATCTGATACTTCTTATCCCCCAACTTCTGCTGTTCATTGGCGTAATCCCTGTACAAGGGCCAGAAACCAGTCGCCTCTGCATCGGTGAAATTCATGGCCGCTGTGATGATCTCCATCTTCCGGGCCTGTACGTCTTCCCTCAGCAGTGCGATGTCGGACTCGGTGAGCGGTTTCGCCTCTACTGTCACCTCGGTCCTGTTCGGATTTTCTTCTGTCTGCGCAAATGCCAGGCCGGTCAAACCGGCCAGAACAGCTATCTGTAACCCTGCGATCAGCATCCTTTTCATCTTGTACCTCCTCAATTTGGCGAACATTTAGGGAGCTGCACGTTGCGGGGCGTGGTCCTTTTCAGCGCCGGTGCCACCACCGGAGTATTTCGGTGCTGAGACCCAATTTGTGACTTTCGGTTATCGGAGACAGCGCCGCTGCGGAAAATGTTGTCACGGTAATTTGCAAACCTTCATCGTTGTTCCTTTGGCCCGGTTGCGACGATCACGGGTCGCATTTTCATCCAGGATGCACCGTCGAATCCCCCGCAGGCAGCCTCGCCGGACCGTCGGGTCTGAGACTACATCAGCAATCTTCCAGAAACTCTTCAACATCCCCACGGCGCAAGATGCGTCTGCATTGCCACGCCAAACACGGCATCCTCTACCGAGTTCCTTCCCTATGCGTAACCGGACCGAAGCAACTTATTTCACGGAGTAGCCTCGACCGTCCATGCAACCGGCAAAGGCCTTCTTGAAAACGTCCAGCGTCTGCTGTTGTTGCTGCCCGGCCGCAGCCTGCGCTTGCTTCTCCGCCTGCTTGCTGGCCTTCTTCTGCTGGCGCCGTCCGCGCATCGCACCTGCGGTTGCTCCGATAGCTGCCCCCTCGCCCGCGTCCCCGGCGATGGCTCCGACCGCCGCTCCAGTTGCAGCTCCTCCGGCTGCTCCCTTCGCTCCGCCTCCTTTGGCCTTTTTTGCCTCCTTGGGGGGCGGTGGGGGAGCCGCGGGGTCAATACCCGTCTGCTGCTTTGCCCAGTTGTAGCACTCGTTCTCATCCTTTTGTTGCTGGGCTGTGCTCTGATTGTTCTTGGGGTATGGGAACATTCCCAGGCGAGCAGCCGGTGACTGCTGGGCCGATGCGGTCTGGCCCGGCGACGAAGGTTGCTGCACCAGTCCGCTTGCAAGGAGATCCGCCAGACCTGCGGTCACCAGGCAAGCGGTGAATAAGACGGCCAATCTTTCAAGCTTTCGCATCTTCTTCCTCCTTCAGGATTATTCTGCCCGGCGAGTTGAGGGAGAGGGCAAATGGGCCACCATTGCCACCTTCCCATCTCGCAAACACCTCGAACTCATCGATGGTGAGCCTCTCTTCAAGAACCCTGCGGCTCTGGCCCCGGGTCAGGCATCCAATTGCGCACAGATGCGGAGCTCGTTACCTCTTTCAGCGCCTGAGTCGCAGCGCCCCAGGGTCTAGCCCTGCGGATTGCACTCTCAGTCTCCTCCGCCGTCCCAACCTCGCGGTTTGTGGCAATTCATGATGACGATCCCGTTGGCCTATATTTGCCCTCTTTTCTGGTGCCTACAGGGCATCTGGTTGTCAGAACGATTGAGAGCTGCGGCCACCCCTCGCAGGGGCCACAGTCAATTATGTCAGGTGGGACGCTCAAACAGCACTGTCAAAACTAACAGTTCTTGGAGTTCCGCCCTGCGCCGATTTCCGGGAGCACGCCGGCCCCGTGGCCGGCGATGGCAACTCGTGCCCGACCATCTCGGCCAGACAGGGGGTCTTGCCGCAGATGCTCAAAATCGTCCGCGCACTCGCCTCCGGCGGCGTTGAGAATGACGAAGCTCTCCACCAACGTCGCCTCGTCGTAGCCGCGTTGCCGCTCTTTCACCCGCACCTGCTCCTTCACACTCCGGGGCAGGCCCAGGGAGCGGAAGGCCTGGACCACCAGCGGTCAGGGTTTCCTCAAGGGGCTGTGGGTCAACTTCGAACAGCAAGGGCGATTCGGTCGGCGAAGGTTTGGATTCTTTGCGCATGCTGGCCATCATACTGGAATCGCGCACCCCATGGGTGAGAAATCCGGGCAGCCGGCCCTCCCCTGCACCGGGCCCCACAAGCCCTGTTTGCGGGCTGTCACCACAATCACCCCCCACCAAGCAGAGACGACCAGCACCTTATCGACGGATTAGGGTGTGTGTGTCGCGGGTGCTCGAAGGGGGACGTTGGAAAATCTCGTGACGGACAAAACACCGTCGCGGCTACCCGCTTTTGCGATGGGTGGGTGTCAGGCGTAGAATCCAGGTTGGAAGGAGCATTTCCCATGCGCATTTCCTGATTTGGAGGTGCCCATGGCCACGATCGGCGATCAATGCCTGCGTGTGCAATTGGAGGAACGTCGGAAAAGGCTCGAGACGGCGGTGGCAGAATCTTCCTCAGACCCCGCGCTGGCCCATCTCCTGCAGGAAGTGGATTCGGCTCTCAAGCGGATGGAATCCGGCACATACGGCATTTGTAAAGAGTTCCACGAGACCATCGAGGCCGACAGGCTCATCGCCGATCCGCTGGTGCCCTTCTGTCCGGATCACCTGACAGCCGAACAGCAGCGCGCGCTGGAGAGCGACCTCGTAAGGTCCAAAACTAAAATGAAGGACGTTCGTTGGCCCAGGAATGCAATCTTTTCCTGAATCAACGGTTGGCTCTTGTCCAAGGCTCTCCAGAGTCAACTCCCGGCTGCGTGGATCTGCACGTTGCCAGAAGCGCGGCAACGGCCGCGCAGCACTTCGGTCGGGGTCGACGCCCGGAGGATGAGCATCCCGTTGGAGTTTGATCCTCGCCCCTCAGGCCGCGTGACGATAATAGTAGTGCAGCCTACCGCCCAGCGCGCTGGCGGGTCAGGGGACTTCTGCTTCTCCGCTTGCAGTTTACGCCCTGCGTGTCGGCGAGAAACGTCAAATGGCCTCGCGGCCATGAATCACGGCAGGGGAAGAGCTGAATGAAGGGAGGGCATACTTACTTGTTCTGCACTCCGTCTACTCTTCAGAGAAGTAAGCGCTGAAAAAAACTTGGCGATTCGGAAGGCGCAAAAATGACTTCCAATGTACCCCCGGGACGAACTTCGGTTAATGTCCTGTTGACAATTTCAGCCTCCAGAACTGATACTTGTTTTGCTACGTTGAAGGGGAGGTCAACGGAACGTAGATATCGTCAGCTCACTTCCATGCCGGTTCCTGTGAAACCGCCCTCCTTCCAGGGTTGCGTCATGGCAAATTTCCAAAAAGTCTCTACTTTAGGTTGGCGCGGATTGGCGGCTCGGTTATTGCTTGGCTGCTGTTCGTTCGGCCTGTTTTTCAGCCTTCCGGCTCAAGCTGGACAAAACTATCAAAGAAGCATTGGAGTACCCAGAAATCCCGCTATTCGCGGTACTGTCCACAGAGCTCCCCCTCCTCCAGTCCAGCTTTGCGTGGTTGTCCGCGGTGAGCGGGGTCAAGTCGTCCAGAATCTGAGCAGGAACAACTTTCGCTTGTGGGATGACGGTCGTCTGCAGCGGATTACCGATTTTGCCTCTAATGTTGTTCCTGCACCCGTCTTGAACCTCAAGGTTCCGGGAACGGTCCGCTACACCGCTCTCTATTTTGATGATCTTCATTACAACTTTGTGGATACTATCCGCGTGACGGACAGCGCCTACTCCTATTTTGGTCCGACGCTGGGCCCTCGAAACAAGGTCGGTGTTTTCACCTCTTCGGGCGAGATAACTCTCAACTTTACTGATAATCGGAAGAAGTTCCATCAGGCACTGCTGGCGATACGTCCGCACCTGCCGTCGGCAAGACAGGCTAAAGCCTGTCCTCCAATTTCAGACTTTCAGGCGTATTTGCTGCTCTATGTCCATGACCCGCTTGCCCTCAAAATTGCTTTTGAGGATATGGATGGTTGCCAGGGCCGGAATGGCCAGGCTGATCCGCCAGCGGATAACTTGCCGATGAAAATGCTCCGTCAAATGAAGCGGACAGTCGATGCCCGGGCAAGAGAAGTGATTGCGGAGAGCGATGCTCGATCTCAAGAAACTCTCAAAGGGCTGGACAATCTCATCAGCAAGGTCGCCACGCTTCCCGACCCGCGCGCCATCATTGTAGCCTCTCCGGGCTTTTTGGCGGGACCGCAGGCACGGCAGGTCGATTTGGTTGCAAGGCGAGCAACACATCTTCATATTATTGTGAGCGCCCTTGATACGACCGGGCTGATCCAGCAGCTTTCACCGCCTCCGCCCACCCACAATCGCAGGCTGGACGCAGAGCGGGAAGCGATCGTGTACGCGAAAAATCAAATGATGGCTGACCGCGCGTCAATGGCTTCCGACGTGCTTCTGGACCTTTCCACGATGACTGGCGGCAACTTTATTGCCAATATGGATGACCTGGAATCAGGATTCAAGGCGACTGTTCCCCTGCCACTGGCTTACTATGTGCTGGGATACTATCCAAACGACTCAAGAGACAACGGCCATTTCCATAGTGTTCGAGTCAGGGTTGTCGGGCGCGGCCTGATGGGAGTGCAAGCTCCGCCTGGCTATTATGCAAAGGGGACCGTATCGCAGATTACCAGATCATCATTTCGTGACAGGCATTCGAGGCACCTCCGAAAA
>JAKASH010000120.1 GCA_021828225.1 Acidobacteriota bacterium
CTGATGAGCTTGCGTCCGAAAGCCGCCACCTGAAAGCTTCCCTGGTCGTGATGTTCGTGGTTAAACCACGGTCCGACCCGGAGGGAGATGACGGTATCGGTGGATTTCCAGCCCGAGCGGAGGACCGCGCTGCCGCGCTTGGAGAAGATTCTCGAAGGCGGAGCCGCCGGGGCGGGCTGCGCGGGCTTGGTGCAGCAGGTCAAATCCAGCAGGCCCGGCGTCGTCGCCAGGAAGCGCCCCGTATACTGCTTCTTTGAAATCTTCGCGAGCCTTCCCTCTTCGGCCGTATCGTAGAAAGCCCGCAACGACGGGTCATGCGAATGCTCGGCCTCCCAGGCGAATCCGGACAATGCCCGCAATTGGCCGCCGAAATCACCCGTGTCGAGAACCAGGTCGGGTGTCACCTCGGCGTAACGGGGCCACCAGAAAGACTGCATCGCTTTTTCCGTTCCACGCGGCCTGATGCCGAGAGCGTGAAGGGCCGCCATGCCAAAGGATATGCCCTCCATGGCAAACTCCTGGTACCCCGCCGGCTCCGCTTCGCTGCCGTCTCCGGGGAAAAGCCCTCGCAGCAAGCGGTCGTAGGCGATACTCAGCTCGGCCAGAGCCGTTCCCAGGTGCGCGTTCCAGTCCGGCAGATCGCCGTAAAGGGCCACCACCGAGGCCAGGGCTCCGCCGACCGAATTGGCCATCCAGTTGCTCGCCGCGATGGGCATCCGGTTGTTGGAAAAATACTCTTCCACGGTCGGCTGGATGCCGTTTCGCCACAGGCCTTCCGTAATGTGTTCCTTTTCCGCGGGGGTCAACTGGTCGGCAATCAGGTCGTATCCAACGGCGATCCGCTGAGAAAAAACGCCCACTTCGTAATAAGTGTGCAGGCCGTGCGCCGTGAACCAGCTGGGCGTCCAGGTCGGCCAGCCGGTAACCGTCATTAACCCTTTGCGGGCGGCATCGAGCGCCGCCTCATCACCGGACAACCTGTATTCAACCGCATTGAACGCGATTGAGTTGCTATAGTCCTCGAGCAGCGTGAAATACTCCGGCAGGCCGGGGAAAACCGACACGCCCGACAGCAATGCAATGTTCCGGCCGGCATACTTGCTGTAAGTGAGCTCCGACCTCAAATCGCGAGCTTTCGTGCGCAGCGCCGCCAGGAGCGGGCTGGACGAGTATTGAGAGCGTAATTGCTCGAGCCGCCGGGAGGTCAGAAGAACCCGTGGGTGCGGCGGTACCGGTCCCAATACCAGAAACTGAAACTCACTCCGCGCCGTGCCGGAATCCACGACCGCCCGCCACAGGCCGGGCCGCAGCGTTCGCTGGAATGAGATCTTATCCGTCATCGTCTGCCCGGCGTTCTCCACACGCTTTTGCTCGATCGGGACCCGCTTGCCCGCGGCATCATAGACAGAAACCTTGAACGCCATCGGGGACCGCGCCTCCACGATCAGCGGCCCGCCGGGCTTTACCGGTTGCACGGCCACCGGCGTCTCTCTGGCGGCCGAGTGGGCCAGTTGCGGCTTGAGCAGCGGAAGCCTGCGGTGCCGGTCCGCGATGATTTCGAGGCGGTGGAGAAACAGACGGTTCGAAGAGTCCAGCACAGGTGAGCGCACGGTGGCTTCGATCAAAACGGCCTGGACGGCCGTGCCCGCGGCCGGAACCCCCAAGGATGTTCCCTGAACGGTGACGCTGTTCATGCCAGGTTCATGGGGGAGCGGCGCCTGGTAGAGCTTACCGTTCTCCGCGGCCAGCATCAGCGCAAGGTGACCGACCGGCCCGCCCATCTTCAGTTCGTAACGCACTTTGAAAACGGATTGCTCTCTAACGCGGAAGGCCAGCGGCCTGATAATTCCGACGTGCAGAATCGACTGGCCATAGGACTTGATGTTCTGCACCAGGCAAAAGTTCCCGTCGATGCGGGCGGTATAGAGGGTGGGATCGAAACCGACGTCCTGCGGCAGGGGATAACTCATCCAGCCGCGAATGCCCCGGGAGAAATTCGTCGCCCAGGTCCAGCGCGTAAACCGGGACTGCGTGCTTTCAGACAATTGCTCGGCCCGGCCCAGACAGCGTCCACTTACGATCGGACAGAACAGAAGGACCAACAGGATTCGGACAGAACGCCTCAATGCCCCTCTTTTGCTTTGCTGCCCCGCTGAACCGCCAACAGATCCTGCGACAAGGCTTGAATTTTGACGCACGCCTCGACGATGTCGTCGATGTCCTTGCTTGTCCCGAGAAGCAGATTCTGTTCAAGCCAGACCCCGTCCCGGCACACCCGCTCACACTCGGGAAGATACAGCGACTCGTAATCCTGGGTTCCCTTCCACGTGCCACACGCGCAAGGAGGCAGGTTCTTGCGGTGAAACAGAGGATTGCGATAGAGCGGATACGGATACGAGGCCTTTGCGGGAATCCCTTCGGCCTGCAAGGCGCGTAGAAAGACTTCGCGATCCAGGCCGTTGAAGGCTGAGGGGGCGTAGCGCAAGGTCAGAAGGTAATTCGGCTGCGAGGTCACGCGACGATCATCCGCATCCAGCCGCAGCCCCTCGATCGACGCGAGGCGTTCTCTGAGCCGCGCAACATTGGCCTGACGCGTCCGGGTCTGTGCTTCCAGCCTTGCCAGTTGCTCGCTTAAAACAGCCGCCTGGAATCCCGTCATGCGGTAGTTCGTCCCGAGCGTGAAGTGCTCAAACCAGCCTCCCGAAGCGCTTCGGCCGTGATTGCAGTAGGCCCGGCATTTCTCCGCCAGCTCCTCTGATCGTGTCAGGATCATTCCCCCTTCACCCGATGTGACCAGCTTGAAAGCCTGGAAGCTGAAGGTCGCGATATCCCCGAAATTCCCTACCGGCGTGCCTTGCCATAATGCTCCGTGCGCGTGCGCGGCATCTTCAACCGTGGCCAGCCCGTGGCTTCGGGCGATCTCGCTCAGCGCATCCATGTCCGCCGGCTGTCCCCCGAAGTGGACCGGGATGATCGCCCGGGTGCGCGGCGTGATGGCGGCCTTCACAGCCTCCGGAGACAGGTTCAACGTGACCGGGTCGATGTCGGCAAAAACCGGCACACCGTGGCACAGCAGAACGCTTGACGCCGTGGCAATGAAGGTGATGGCGGGAACAATGACTTCGTCACCGCACTGAATCCCCAGGGACCGAAGCGCCACCTCCAGGGCGATTGTGCCATTGACGCAGGCGATTCCGTAGGGCACCCGATGGAGGGACGCAAAGGCGGTTTCAAACTCCTCAATCTTCCGGCTGTACCCACCCCAGGAGCCGTCGCGGACGACGGCAATCAGCGCTTCCTCCTCCGAGGTGTCGTGTTGTGGCCAGGCCGGGAAGGGTTCCGAACGAACCGGAGTCCCACCCTGCAACGCGAGTGCCATTCTATCTCCCTCTCACCGCGCTCGGCCTGCTCGGGATCGTGGCATATTTAAGCATGGTTGAGATCTCTCCGCAGACCTCCATGAGAGCTTTAGCCAATTCGCGCTCCCGTGCGTGGTCGATGCGGCCGGCTGGCCCTGAGATACTGATGGCGGCTACGACCTCACCGGCAGCATTAAAAATCGGGGCTGCCACACAGCGCGCCCCCGAGGAATCCTCTCCATTATCAACTGCGTATCCCCGAGTTCGAACGCGGCTCAACTCCCGGTTCAGCGCCGCCGCGTCGCGGACGGTGTGTGGCGTCAGCGGCTGAATGGGATTCTTCTTCAGAATAGCATCGACTTTTTCTGCCGGAAGGCGCGAAAGCAGGCATTTGCCAAGCGACGTCGAATACAGCGGGCTTCGCATGCCGGCATGCGCCGCAAGCCGAAAAGCGTGGGGGCTTTCGACTACATGAACATAGAGCACCTCTCCGCCGTCAAGAACGCCGAGGTTGACGGTCTCCCGAAAACGCGTCAGCAGATCGTTCATCAGCGGAGCCGCCAGCGCCATCAACTCCTGGGTCGGCTGGATACCCACCGAGAGGTTTTCCCAGCGCGAGGTTAACGAGTAACGCCCTTCCGAGTCCTTTTCCGCGTAGCCCAGTTGCCCCAGCGTGTAAAGGACGCGAAAGACCGAACTCTTGACCATGCCGGTTCTCGAAGCGAGTTCGGCCAGTGGAACTTCGCGCTCGCCGTGAAAAGCCTCCACCACCTTCAACGTTCTTTCAATAGCTTCGATGTAGTTTCGCGCCGCCATTGGCTACCTCGTAGCCTCTTATACACAATTTCACGCCTCATTGTAAAGACAAAAATACCCCAACCGCACCCATCATTCTTCCTGTAAGAAGTTCGCTTGAGACTGCTTCCTTTCGTGAACGGCTTTCCGGTAGAGGAGCCCGCGCTATCGTCCAATATTTAAAATTGAGAAGTAATTCTTATAAGCAGAATTTATGACGTCTTTTAGAATCCGCGCGTTTTTTCTTTATTAATTTCCCCGACTCAATGTTACAATGCGTCGCATGGCATTCAGCGCGGGCGCGGCAAGACAGGAAATCACTCCACCGATCGGTACGGGATTGTCGGGATTTATCGCCCGGCTCGAACGCTCGAACGCTATCGGAAGTCCCCTTCAGGTGCGGGCCGTCGTGCTGTCTGATGGAACGCGTCTGGCGGCGATTGTTCAAGCGGATCTGGTGGGGTTTGGCCGGTGGCACGTCGAGGCGGTTCGTGATTTTGCTTCTACCACTTTGGGCATACCGAAGGAATATGTTCTGCTTTCCGCAACGCACACCCATTCGGGTCCGGGAGTCGCCCGGATCCGCGGCTGCGAGGTGGCGCCGTATGCCTATCAATGGGAAATGGTGGGAAAAATAAACACCGCGCTTCTGCAAGCCAAGGAAAGGCTTTCGCCGGCGAGTTTCAGTACGGCTTCCGTTCCTTACACCTTTGGATTTAACCGGCGCGAAGAAACCGCAAACGGGGTCATCCTGGGATTTGCGCCGGAGAAGCCGCGTCCCGAGAGTTTGACGGTTACCAGCATCCGCAATCGTTCCCAGGAAATCCTCTTGTATTCACACGCAGCCCATCCCTACATTCTGGGAGGCGAGGGCCTTGCGATCAGCGGGGATTTCCCCTCCTTTGCGAGCCAGGAACTCGAGGCCGACGGGCAAAGGCTCGGGCTTTTCCTGAACGGGTGCGCGGGCAACATCCGTCCTCAGGGTGCATTTGAGGGCCTCGACAGGGCGGTCCAAGAAGGGAAACGCATGGCTTCGGCTGTGGAGGAAGCCTGCAGGCATCTCTCGGGTTTTGATTCTCAACTGCTGCTGGACGCTTTGAGCAAGCAGGTTCATCTGCCGTTTATCCCGCTGCCAAGCGAAGCTGAAATTGCAGAAATCGCCGGGCAACAGGAACGCGTGGTTCGTCCCGATGAAAGAACTAATCCTGCAGTGGAAAAGAAGATTCACGACGCCGTCAGCGAATGGGCGAGTTTGATGACTGACATCGTTCATTTGAAGGTTCCGCTGGAGCCCGTTTTTAGCGAGGTTCAGACGCTGCGCATCGGCCTGTTTGCGCTGGTTGGAATTTCCGGCGAGCCCTTTTTTGAAATCGGCGAAAGCGCGCGCGCCGTCAGCCCGTTCGAAGTGACGTGGCCACTGGGGTATACTAACGCATACTGCGGGTACATTCCGACGCGGAAGGAGTATCCAGGCGGTGGCTACGAGGTGAACGACTCCTGGAAGTACGTTGGCCAATGGAAGATGGACGACTCGGGCGAGGACCGAATCGTCGAAGCGGCCCGGCAAGAACTTTCTTTGCTTGGTGATCGCGCGCCGTAGATTCCGGTGCGAGTTAACCTGTCTGCAATGCCGATATGGCGTGTCAGGATGGGTTGGTTGCCTTTTCCGACGACCACGAGACGCGCCACCTTTGCACAAAGATAACCGCACAAACGACTGTCACAACTACCGACCCGGCGGTCAGCGGATAATCGCCTGCAAATGCGCTGTTCAAGGCCACGATCAGCGCCCCAAACGTCAGCATTCCGACTAAGCAGTTCAGAAGATCCCGGTGGAATTCCTGCCGAATACCGGCTCCGATTTCCGGGGGACAGTTTTCTTCGACGGGTTTCCACAAGCCTGGAGGCCGGCAGCGCATATAAAAGCGTTTGAGCGTCTCCATCTTTTCGGGCTTGGTCACTAAAGTGGCAAGAATAATAATGACCCATCCGGCGAAGAACAAGGTGAAAAAGCCCTGCCAGAAGGGCCGCTGCGAAAATCCCATCGGGAATTAGATGATATAGCCCAAGGGGAGGCCGATCAGAACTCCGGCTGCTTCGCCCCATATGTTGAGGCGCCACCAGAAAAACCTGAGCCAGGCCAGCGGAAGGATAAAGGCAATCATCACGGCGTTGATGTACAGAAACCAGGACATCATGCGGTTGACCAGGAAAAAAGCCACCAGGAAGGAAAGAACGGTAATCGTCACGGAGGCAACTTCCCCGGTTCTGGCAAGCTCCCGGTCGGTAGCCGCCGGCCGAAGGGTTCGCTTGTAGATGTCATTTGTGAGGAAGGAGCCTCCCCAATTCATGGAGGCGTTGGCCATCGCCATATATCCTGCCAGTTCTGCGGCAACCAGTATGCCGACGAGATCTTTCGGAGCGTAAGAAACCACCAGGTGGCTCCAGATGAGTGCCGGGGCTACGGTGTTTTTGGGAATCAAAGCCGCCGCGGCGACGCCATAGATGATGAAGGGAACCACGCGAACAATCAGGGCCAGCACGGTGCTCAGCATCTGTCCCAGGGCCGCGTGCCCTTCGCTTCGCGCGGCCATAAACCGCTGCGCCGTGCTTCCTTCCCCGGCCGTAGGGTTGGCGGCGAAAAAGAACCCCTGAACAAAAAGGGCCAGCAGAATAAGGGGAGTTATGGTATGCGAAGGGGGTAGCGCCTTCATGAATTCAGGACCTCGAGACGCCACAGCCGCAGCCACCGTCTGATGCCCGCCGCCAAAATGCCTCAGCAGGAAGGGAATCAGCAGGGAGGCTCCCACAAGATAAAAGGACAACTGAAAGACCTGGCTGTAGGCCACTCCGAAAAGCCCTGAAGCAGTGGTGTAGACAAGAACCACGATGCCGCAGCCGAGGACGATGTCAAACCTGCTCCAGCCCAGGGTCGGTTGAAATTCGGCCACCATCCACCCCGTGATATACCCGGTGATCAACGGCGCCCAGCCAAAACCGCTGTAAAGGGCGTAAATGATTCGGTAGGTTTTCGCCATTTTTCCCGAGTAGCGCAGTTCGATGAATTCGGCGGTTGTAACGATTCCCATCCGCGACCAGTATCGTGCCCACAGGATGGCAACCAGCGGCATCCAGACCACCCAGGTTGGCCACCACCAGAAATTGCCCGTCAAGCCGCCCTGGTAGACCAGCATCACCCAGGCCGCGCTTCCGCCCGTATAAGTCGCACAGTTGGCAAAACCGATTACCCACCAGGGCAGTGACCTGCCGGCAACGAAGTAGTCCTCCATGCTGCGCGAGGCCCGCCGCACAAAATAGAGCCCGATCAGAAGACAGACTGCGAGATACCCCGCAACACTGAGCCAGTCAATTAGCGCCATGATTGCGATCCATCCGTGTCTGCGAGAAGGTTTCTCCCCTGAATACAGTAGCCTTCATTGTTTGAGACTGACCTGACACCCCCGCACCAACTCAGTCCTGATGCCCTACGGATCGTGTGCATTCCGGTATTCCTTTTGCTGCAGTTATTTCGTTCCTCAGTCAGGGAGCAGAGTGGCATACACAAAGCGGGAAGCGAAAGCATAGAAATGAATTACAGTACCTGTGCTTAACTGCACAGAAGGTAAGCCACTGGTTCGACCAGTGCGACTTGAAAAGGTTTGACCGTTGAGGCATCACAATCCTCCTCAGGTGGCTTGATGACTACATC
>JAKASH010000121.1 GCA_021828225.1 Acidobacteriota bacterium
ACAAATGCCCCAGCCCGGTGGTTACTTTACAAGCCTTTTAAAAAGCAAACTTCAAAACTGTGCTAAGCTCGGATTTTGCGTTTGAACAGGGCCGTGACACATTAAAAACCATCGAGGACGCATAGAATGCCGGCAATGATATCTGTACTGACGAAACTTGACCTAGCGGATCTGCAGTTATTGACAACATCCTTTTCGTTACCAGATCCGCGCGTCAGGGCCCCGATAAATCGGGGCCCTGACACCTTTGTTGACTGCCCATGCGCATGAATTTAAGACGCTCTGTATAGCACGGGAGGATGCCAGTTTCCATATGAAGCAAGAGGTACGCGTGCTCAGCAGCAGGAAGTTGTACGACGGCCGGGTGGTTCATCTCAAAGTGGACGAGGTAGTCGAACCGGGAGGCGTTAAGGCAACTCGTGAAGTGGTAGAGCACGGAGGCTCGGTTGTCGTGATCCCCTACCTTCCTGACGGGCGTATCATTCTTGTTCGCCAATTCCGCTATGCTGCCCGGAAGCACTTGTGGGAACTGGTGGCGGGGTCGATGGAAGCCGGTGAAAGCGTCATTCGGGCAGCCCGTCGCGAGCTGCTGGAAGAGACCGGGTACAAGGCAGGTTCTGTGAAGAGGCTCTTGTCCTTCTATTCCAGCCCGGGATTCCTGACCGAGCAGATGCATCTGGTCGAAGCACGCGATCTGACTTTATCGAAGGCTGAACCGGAAGCTGATGAGCGCATCCAGGTGAAAGAATTCTCGAAGAGCCAGATCGACAACCTTCTACGGGAGAAGAAAATAGCCGATGGCAAGACCCTTGCGGGCCTGCTGTGGGCTCGTTGGTACACAAAGGCCGGAAAGGCCCGGAACAATCACTAGCACAAGTTGCCACTCTCGACTTATGAGTCAATATTCTCTTGACAAGCGGATTTCGAATTATATACTTAGTCGCCAGGGAGTTTGCACGGTGCTCGCATCGGGAAAGTGTTCTTGAATGGAGGGCCAGGAATCGGGGAGGATTCCTGGCCTTTTATTTTTAGGTTCGTCCGATGGGTCATCAATCCTCAAAGCTCAGTGACTAAGGAGGAAGGAAGTGGCAAGACTTCAGGGTAAGGTTAAGTGGTTTAATAACAGCAAGGGGTACGGCTTCATCGGCCAAGATGGAGGCGCCGACGTTTTCGTACATTATTCAGCAATCCAGGGCGACGGATTCAAGTCACTCCAAGAGGGCGACACAGTCGAGTTCGAAATTGTTCAGGGGCAGAAGGGTCCGCAAGCCGACAAGGTTACTAAGCTGACGTGAGCGAATTGCTTCCTCCCCGGAAGTCCGGATTGTCGCTTTGGCAAAAGTTTTGCTCGTCTTGTTGATATGTTGATTTTGAACGGCAGCTTTTGGAAGAGAGGCGTGTGGGGCTTCTTAAGAAATGGTGAAGACTCGTTACAATTCCATGTTTCCCGGGGCGGGGAACGAATCTCGGTAGAGGAGTAATAACCAATCGGCAACGCATGCGGAACGGACAACTGCTAAAGTCCACCAAGGGCGCTGCTCATTGATTTCTATGGTCATTGTGAGGAAACCAATGCGACGTTTTATTACCGTTTTAGGGGCACTCTTCCTCGCCGCACCTTTATGCGCTGCGCCAGGAAGGGTTGCTCTGGCCCACAGGATCAGGGTTACTCACCGTCCCGCAGTCAACTCGGAAAGTTCAGCGGCCTTGACTATCCCGGCGGAGACATTGGTTAAAGCCCGTCTCATTTCGGGAATGCATACGCTTGTCAGCCATGTTAACGATCCGGTTTCGGCGCAGATGACCGAACCGGTATATATCAACGGCCATTTGGCCTTGCCTGCAGGCACTCTGTTCGACGGTCATATCACCTCTATTCGTCCACCACGATTCATGAGGCGCAATGGCCAAATCTGTTTCCACTTTGACCATGTTACTTTGCCCGACGGGGAAGAAGTTCCCGTATCAGCGGTTATTACCCGCCTGGAAAAGAACAAGGGCTTAAGAGGAAAGCTTGACTCCGAGGGATACATCGAAGGACACCGGCGGGCTTCCTGGAAAAGCTTTCTGGCGGGCGCGATAGGGATTGGCGGTCTAACCGCCGCCAAGGTCGTTATTGCAAGCTCGGCAGCTCTAACTGTGGCAGCTCCGGCAAGTGCTGCGGCTTTCGTCGGTTACGAGTTGTTCTTAAGACGCGGGAGCAATGTCAACGTACCTCCGATGACGCGCTGCCGCATTCGGCTGATCAGTTCATTGACGATTCCATTGCTCGGGTAAGGCAAGAGATTTGCGAAGGCGTTCCATGGCTGCCGATCATTGGGCGGGTGCTGCTGTGCCACCTCCGCTGATGTCAGTGTAATCAGCTACCAAGGCAATGCCGATCTGGCTGCCGGATTGTGTCAACTCCATATTCTGGAACGGATTAGGCTGGTTGGCATTCTGGTTTTGCCAGGCAATCTGCTGAGCAAGCTTTAATCCTTCCAGAACCTGCCTGAGGCTACCGGCTGTTTCCGCAGATTTACAGAAGAGTCTGAGATTCAGCCGGACGTTGCTACCGGTTTGAATGTTGTAGCCAAGAATATCCACGCCCTGAAATACTTTTGTCCAGTCCAACTCGACGTCGTTCTGCTCTGGCATCCAGCCCTTAAACCACGAAGACACAGCTGAAGCAATCGCGACTCCCCATATGGGCGCTCCTGTCTGTTCCTGTTGCACAACCTTGGCGAAATCGGCATTTGAGCCGAGCCCGGGTCCGCCGCTATTCAGGTTCTGCATGATCTGGCTCAGCATGCCAAGAGTCCCGAAAGCGCCCTCAGTGGGGCTCAGAACTACGACACATTGCGTAGCCAGGCCCGCACCGAGGCAATAGCCCGTTTTGCCCCCGATTTGCTGGGGTGGTATGTTTCGCGCTGCTGCACGGGCCTCAAGCACATTGGGACGAAAGTGCCCGCCGGCAAACCCGTACAGGTTCACGTCTGAGCCTTCCGCGTTCCAGCCCAGCACCAGTTGATCGACGTCGTTCTCTTCCACTCCGAGTTCGGCCATGGAAGCGACAAGTTCCTTGAGGCGCGGCCCCATGTAGTGCTGCTGCAGACTCGCATAGTTGGGTAGCTTCCGCAGCGTTGCAGGGCTTGAATACTCCAGCCGGATTGTGGAGGTCGGGAAGCTATTCAAAGCCGACGTGACCAAATCCTGGCCGAGCAGGGGCGTGATGCCAATGCCAAAAGTCAAAACCAATGCAATGCTCAAAGATCTGATTGAGTTCATTCATACCTCTTCTGATTTCAAAACCACTACTTCCCGCCGGTGCGAACGAGTGAGAAATGTCTTAAGGCTACAGCCTTCGGCCAGCTTTTCCACTTCCCTGTTCGAAAGCGGCGCATATGGAAACTGACCCATTCCCTCTCGCTCCGCGCCGAGCGTCGTGAGATTCTCAAACCACCATCGGCCTTCCATGCCCGTCGCCAGGTTGGGTTCACGGAGAAAGCAGAAGAATATTCCACCGGGTTCAAGAAGAGAGAGCATTGACCCCACAAGCTTCGGCAGATGATCGCGAGGAACAAGGTCGAGGAGGTGCCAGCAGCAGATCAATCTGAGAGAAGCGGGAGGGATGTCAGGTATCTGTTTGAGAAATTCATCGAGGCAGAAAATAACCTGCTTGCCGGCCTGCCGCCAGTAGGCTGGATCACCTCGCTGAAGCGGAGCTATCAAATCCGCCACGTAGACCTTAGCGTGACGCCGCATCAGGACACTTACCGTGGCAGAGGAGACAGTGCCGCAGTCCAGGACGTGAGGATCTTTTACGTCCTGCAGATAGTGCCAAATCCACTGCAGAGCCTGGCTCGGTACCGCTGAACTGTAACCGGAAGAAGCCTTCTTACGGGAACCCTCCTGCGTCTTTACTGAAAACATCGGCAAACCCAAACTTCAAGCAACCACGTTGGAATCGATTCGCTGACAAGGCCGCGGGAAATATCTCAACTTCAGGTTAACACACTTAGCATGCAACCTAGCGGGTCTCTGCTGCCAATCGAGAAGAACTTGCACTTCTTTATTCGTTGTCTTCGTATGTGGATGCCGCTGTAATAGGTAAGCGCTCTTCCTGCCTTGCTTCCCGGAGGATATCGATGCTGCCTTTAAAGTAAGCTCCCTCTTCAATTGAGATGCTCGCTGAAGTCAAATCTCCAGTAACGTTGCCGGACCGGCGCACCTCAATCTTTTCACGCGCATTCACGTTCCCATTCACGGATCCGAGAATGACCACTTGCCGCGCCTGGATCTCCGCCTTAACTTTTCCGTTCGATCCAACCGTAAGACAATGGTCTTGCAGATTGACGGTTCCTTCAAACTGCCCTTCAATGACCAGGTCTTCGTTTGCAGACATTTCGCCTTTCAGGACGATTGAACGTCCGATGATGGCTTGAACCGATCCTTGGGGACTTACACTTGTGTCTTTTCGAATGCTTTCAGGCATAGGGGTTTCCACCTTAGTAGTTTGTGGGGATGCGGGCACGGTCGGCCGGGCGACTGGAATAGCGGGTTGCAACTTCTTTTCCTTTTCCTTTTCCCACCACATAATTTGCTCCTGCCATTGTAGTCATGGCGGAAAAGACCGCCTGCCGCCCCCCTCGTCGCACTGCATATTAACTCGGAAGCAAACAAGAATGCAACGATCTTTCGCACTGCCGGAACTATGACCTTCCGCAGGGTCGGGCCAATAGCGCCAAGCTTGTCTCTAAGGGACGGATCCGTCTTACTGCTTCTCTTTAGGTTGGAAGCGCGGTGATGCGAGAAGCTTCTTTGTTTCAGCCGCAATCAGATCTCCCATGCGGGACGTCGAAATTGGACGCTTGCGGCCCGGCAGATCAGGGGTACGGGCTCCACTTTTCAGGACTCTTTCAATGGCCGTTTCGATTGCCGCTGCGGGGCGCTCCATGCGGAAGGAGTAGCGCAACATGAGAGCCGCTGAGGCAATCGCGGCTATGGGGTTGGCACGTTTTCGCCCCGCGATGTCCGGCGCCGATCCATGCACGGGCTCATACATACCTGACCGCTCGCCCAGGCTGGCAGACGGCAACAATCCAATCGAGCCCGTGAGCATTGCGGCTTCGTCACTGAGAATATCGCCGAAAATATTGTTGGTGAGGACGACGTCAAAGCTTGTCGGCCTTGCAATCAGGCTCATGGCACAGTTGTCAACGTAGAGATGATTCAGTTCGACGTCGGGATAGGATTGACCGACTCGAGTGACCACTTCACGCCATAAGCGGGAACTTTCAAGCACATTGGCCTTGTCGACCGAAGTCACCTTCCGCCTTCGCACTCGTGCAAGCTGGAACGCCCGGTGGGCGACACGCTCAACCTCGTGTTCGCGGTAGACCTCGGTATTCACTCCCATCCGCTCACCGTTCTTGGTAAAGATGCCCCGGGGATTGCCGAAATAGATTCCCCCCATCAGCTCCCGAACGATAACAAGGTCGGTCCCCCGCACCAGCCCAGGCTTCAGGGCCGACATGCTCACCAGGGAATTGATGACGCGCGCCGGCCGCAGATTCGCGTAAAGGCGAAGCCTCTGGCGTAATTGCAGCAGACCGTGTTCGGGCCGGTTATCCGGCCGTCTGGAGTCCCATCGAGGACCGCCTACAGCACCCAAAAGGACGGCTTGTGCATGATTGCAAATTGAAATGGTTTCGGGAGGGAGAGGAACAGCGGTGGCGTCAATGGCACACCCTCCAACCAGCCCCGTCTGAAAACGGAATGTGGGTCCAATAACCTCTTCAACCGCCCGCAGAACCTTGAGGGCTTCGTCGGTTACCTCCGGCCCGATTCCGTCACCCGGTAAGACAGCTACTTTGAACATGCCATGCATTTGATAACAGGCATCTTACACGAATATCATCTGAAAGCACAAGATATAATTGAACTTAAACCAGCAGGATGCATTCCACGCCAATGCGATAAACCGTGATATTAAACCAAGTAATTTATTATCAACAGGTTAAAACCATCGGCCCGAGGTAGGGCGAGCAAACCCGATCACCCATACCGGTGTACAGTCCGGCTGGAAAATTTCAGTATCCACCGGGCAAGAGACGATCGACCAGCTCATTTTCGTGGACTGAACCGCTGCCTGCGGCTGCAGTTTCCTCCACTGCCCGCCGGATTTCATAGACTCCTTTGTTCGCAGCCTGGAGGTAGGCGCGGGCGCCAGCTTCGACCACATTGCCGCTCACGGACTTTCCAGAGAACTCTTTTCCCTGAAACCGGGCGCGGATCGAAACCTCTGCTGTTCCGTCAGGCCCGGCGCTCACAGTATGCACGGAAAAATCAACAACGGTACCCGTTGTCCCCGTAATGCGGTCGATCGCACGGAATGCGGCATCGCAAGGGCCTTCCGCAGTCGCTGATTCATGGTAAGTCTGCCCGTCTCGCTCCAGTTCAATGGTCGCCGTCGAGCGCCCGTCACTGTTGGAGACGCTCTCAAGGTGCTTCAGAGCGTAAAGTTCCGGGATATGCTCGAATCCCTCGTTGACAATGGAAATCAAGTCCTCGTCGTAGACATTCTTCTTGCGATCCGCCAGCCGGGTGAACAGCTCGTAAGCACGCTCAAGTTCCGGCTTCGTAAGGTCGTAACCCAACTCCCGGTAACGGTTCGCCAGCGCGTGGCGCCCGGAATGCTTCCCGAGCACAATATGGTTCGCCGGCATACCCACCGTCTCGGGTGAAATAATTTCGTAAGTGATCGCATTCTTCAGGACACCGTCCTGGTGAATGCCCGCCTCGTGGGCAAACGCATTCCGCCCGACAATGGCTTTATTTCTTTGCACCTGCATGCCGGTCAGGCGAATCAGCATTTGGCTTGCAGCGTAAAGCTCCTCGGTGTGGATATCGGTATGGACAGGTTCAACATCGCGCCGCACAAGAACCGCCATCACAACTTCTTCGAGAGCCGCGTTGCCAGCCCGTTCGCCAATTCCGTTGATTGTGCACTCCACCTGGCGGGCCCCGCCGCGAACCCCAGCAAGCGTATTCGCTACCGCCAGGCCCAAATCGTCGTGGGTATGGGTACTCAGAATAACGTTCTCAATCCCACGAACCATGGCCTTAACATCGGCAAACATTTTCTCGTACTCGGGTTCAAGGCAATACCCCACCGTATCCGGCAGGTTCAGCACAGTAGCGCCGGCTTCCACGGCGGCCTGGCAACACTCGACCAGATAGCTCCGGTCGGTCCGGCCGGCATCCTCCGGAGAGAACTCCACGTCGGCACAAAGCGACTTGGCATAGCCGACGGCCCAGGAAATCATCTTCAGGACTTCTTCCCGGGTCTTGCGAAGTTTGTATTTCAAGTGAATATCCGACGTGGCCAGAAACGTGTGGATGCGCGGTTTCGCGGCACCCTTCAATGCGGCCCAGGCACGGTCGATATCCAGATGGTTCGCCCGGGCGAGCGCAGCAATCGTGGGTCGGCGGACCTCGGCAGCAACCGCCGCTACGGCGTCGAAATCCCCCTGAGAGGCAATAGGAAACCCTGCCTCAAGAATGTCGACTCCAAGGCGATCAAGCTGATGAGCCATCTCCAGCTTCTCGTCGAGATTCATACTGCACCCCGGCGATTGCTCACCATCACGAAGCGTTGTGTCGAAGATGTATAGCTTTTCGCTCATTTAGCATCCTCCGCCCTGGATAAGAAGTGAATCACGAGAACCGTGAATTGGACCACCCAGCCGACCCACCAGTCTGCTTATTGTCCAACCGGTCGGTAGGTAAAGTCAAATCATTATTTATTTCACGTGCCGTCTTGCGCTCTCCGAGTCCGTTACAACAACGTTCGTCTATTAAAGGGCCTCC
>JAKASH010000122.1 GCA_021828225.1 Acidobacteriota bacterium
ACAAGAAGCTCCGAAGGCCCGTGCCCTGGCACCTTTCTTGACCGCCTATGCGCATGTATTTAATGCGCTCTGTATAGAAAAAGCCGCAGGAATAAACCTGCGCCGATTACGACTATTGGCCTGGGCCACGGTACTTTACGCTCTTCTTGATGGCCTGATCGACCTCCTCAATCGTGAGCATCGGGGTCGTGCTGGTGCGGGCAAGGCCAGTAGAGCACGCCGACAGGCCGACGGCCATCACCGTGGCGTTGTCCGGAGCATCAACAATCAGCACCACGTCGTATTCTCCGAACGTAAAGTACATGGCGTCGACTTTTGCACCGACACTGGCCAGCGCCTTTTCCAGAGCTGCTTTGCGCCCCGAAGCCTTGTCTTTGATAACCCCCTTGAAGCCTTCCGCCGAATAGGTTGCGTGGACAAGGAACTTTGCCATGTGGTCCTCCGATTCGCGAAAGATTCCACCTTGATTTTCCAAGTGTAGCAGAGTTCTGTGCAGGGAATGAGAAACGCCTCTGCCCGGCATGAGCGGCGCCGCCCGGGTCAACCTTGCGGCCGCCAGATCAATCCGGACGCGCATAGCTACCCACCCGGATCATTCAGCGACCTCGCAGAAGCTGGCAAGGGCGGAAGCCTCATCCTGAAAGATCTCAAAGACCCGGTCGAGGTGATTCTTACCTAAAACGGAAAGCAGCTCCTTTGAGGCAAGTATGTATTTTATCTTTCCGCGAGCGTCGCGAATGGCGTTATACGCTGCCGCAAGACCTCCGACTCCTCTGTCGTCGATGTTTGACGCGTCGAGCAGGTCAATCACGAAGTTACTGATGCCGCGGCCGACCAGCAACCGAATCTGTTCAAGGAAAAAAGAAACAGCCGCGCCCTGGACCAGGGAGCCTCTTAAGTGAATGACGACAATATTCTCCGCCATGCGATCCAAACCCGACGGACGGAGGGATCTTACGAACGGCTTGGGATCGATCAGATTGATGTCCACGTCAATCCGCATGGACACTCCTTTATGCTGCTTCTCCCCTCCCAGGCAGGAACAGGCAGCATTCTAAGCCTGAACCAGTAATTATTCAATAACGTATTCAATCGATAATAATTGGCGGCAGACTCCGGCAAGAGCTGCTTTAAGAAAAGTAGCAACTACGACGCTATGATTTCGCACACAGGCAAATGCTACTTCCCAGGCGTATGGCCGAGGGATTGATAGTGGCAACCTGCCCGCAACGTTGTGCCGGACAGACTCGAAGATTGTCCATTCAGCATGGTGTCGAAAAAAGTGCGAACGCAGGAAGACGTTTCCCTAAGACCTTTGGCGCCGTCAACCGGTCCAAGGAACCCCATCATCCTCATCCCGGGGCTATAAAGAACCGCGAGGTCTGTAAAATTAAAACGAAGTGTCCCCGGGATGTGAGTCTCCCAGCAGTGGGATGAATCTCCGCACACATCCCGCATCTGCTGCTTCAACGCGGCCTGCTGCTGGCGAAATCTTTGGACCGCTACACTCGCCAGCGTCCTCTGCAGCCACGGAGGGCGCAGGCTCCAATCGCTCAAAACGAACAAGAAGGGCTGTTTAATCCCTTCTTTCAGCACGTTGCCAAAAAGATTTCCGTCAATGTCGACCGCTGCCTTGCAACGGGCGTCCGTGGAGCACGCTTCGGCTGAAGCGGCTCCGCCGAAAGACTGGCCGAACAGCCCGACCCTCCCGAGGTCAAAACGTCCATCGAACCTGCTTTTAGGATTTGAATCCATCCGGGCCAGCCTGTCGATGGCAAAGTGAATGTCTGCTGCCCACACTTTCACCATCTGATCGCCTGCCGACTGGATGGCCTGCTCGGAGCCACGCGGAAACGAGGCGGAAGCAAGGTAGTCTGCCACGCGACCGTCAGGGAACCGCACCACGGGCGCGCTGTAGGTATTGGTAATCCCGAGGACAACATAACCGTGACTCACGATATCTTCAATCAAGGAAGTGTAATCGCTTGGCAGATTGCCAGCGCCGGAAGAAAACACCAGGACGGGGTAGGGTTTCTGGCTCGTCGCAATGGGCGCGTCAGCAATGGCATGAACTCGGACCCGGCTCGGAATGGTCACAGGGCGCCAAGGTAGCTTAGAAGCCCAAGCTGCAGGAATGTATTCAGCAGGCTTTGACCCGGGCGGGACGGTGGCGGGATACCACAACCAGACCATCAGCTCTCGATGCTTCCCGATGGCCGCCGAGTATGGATCAACGCGATTTGGATCCTTCCAGTCAAAAAGCGTTCGGCCAACCGAGTACGGACCGGTGGGTTTCGGCAAGACCACTTCCCGATGGTCGCCAAAATATACCACAATCCCGAGGCAACCCATAAAAGCCACTACGAGCAGGATCATAACCAGCATGGTGACCGAAAGGTTTCTTAGAACCCTTATCCCGGCTGCCATAGGCTGATTGGTGAGGAAATCAGGTTGTTGAGGCAAATATTTTTCCAGTCAATTGGAGTGGGGTCCCTGTTCGTAGAAAAGGCGATGAGTCTCAAGGCCCGGCATAATCAAATTTCCCCCTCGCCGGTCTATTATAACGGAGTCTCGGTCTGTGCCGTGACCCAAGGCACGTTCACCGGACACAAAGCGGGTAGTGAACAGGCCCCTCAACCCATTCTGTGCGGCAACTTTCAGGACAAGACAGGAATCTGAGAATAAGATGCCCTATACTCCAAGGGAATCCTCAAGCGAGGTCACAAGTAATGATGTTGAATCCAATCAGAAGCATTCGCCGTGTACAGTGCCTGGTGCAAGCACTGGCTCTCAGCCTGTTCTTTGCGGGATGGATCCACGCGGCTTCACAGTCAGCCCCCGTACCCCAAGTCAACGCAGACATCGGTCCCTGCACGGTGGACTTTACTGTCAGCCAAAGTGTTAATCAGCCTCTCTTTAACGCCGAAATTTCAGTCCGGATTGCCTATGGCTTTATGGGCATGAAGAAAATGGACCTGAAGATCGGAACCGACAGTGAAGGCAGAGCGCGTTTTGTCGGCCTGCCAGAAAGGGTCCACAATCCTCCGCTCGACTTCGTCGTGAAGGCCAAAGGCCTGAGTAAAACTGTGCACTACTGGCCAAGTGTCAAGTGCAAGGCTCGGTATGCCGTTGTCATGGGAGGACACTAGCCAGCACAGCAGGACGCCCGCGCCAAACGCCACATCGTGTTTTCATCATCGATGCTATTTCAGCGTAGCGACGATTGGGAAGTCCGCAATAAGCTCGGTGTAAAACCGGTGGACCAACTCGAGGTCAAGATCCGGCTGCGCCTGCCAAGAGGTTCCACAACGAAGCCGTGGTGTTTCCTGGACAGTTCGCACGACATCCTGCGCTTTGCAACTGCTAATATGAATGAGAGGCTATTGGGGTTATGAAGAAATATATCATCGTGTTCATAGCAGGAATCCTTCTGGTTCCGGCAGCATTCTATCTGTACCTGCGGTCCGGAGATGTGCCGGTCTCCACTTCGGCGTCGCCGCTGCCATTTGAACGCTTTCTTGCAAGGCTTGCTATGGATGCTACCATGTCACACGAACTCCCGAAGACTGATGCCGGGCCGCCCACTGAAGCCGAATTGCTGAGTGGCGCGCAAATCTACCGCCAAAATTGCGCGCTTTGTCACGGGCTTCCGAATGAATCGCGGACTGCGATTTCAAAAGGCTTGTACCCGCACCCGCCGCAATTCTTCAAACCTGGAGAGAGCACTGCCTATAATCCCAGTCTTCCTTATCGCCCCGCCAGACGAAAGGTCTACTGGAAAGTCAAGAACGGGATTCGGCTGACCGGCATGCCCAGCTTCAAGGGAGCGTTTACTCAAAAACAAATCTGGGAAGTAAGCCAGTTTCTGGGGAATGCCAGGAATTTGCCGTCCGATGTGGTGGCCGTACTCGAAGGCGAGCCGGAAAAACCACAGCCCAAGCCCACCTCACCTCCCAAGTCCCATCAGCAGATTGCCTCAGATCACAAGTAGGCATTGTCTTAGTTTTGACTCGGGTGATATAATCGGTTCCCGATATCGAAGCTCAATATCGGCTTTCGTCAGGAAGGGGTACCTCGACGATGAGCAAATTCCTCACAGGGCTTCTGATCGGAATCATCCTGGTTCCCGCTGGTTTCTATTTGTACCTGCGCTCCGGCGACGCACCAGTCGCAACCTGGGCACCGCCGATGCCACTCGAACGGTTCCTCGTCAAGACGGCCATGCACGCCACAATTAACCACGAGGAAACTCCAATTCACCTCACCAACGTCAGCGATGGCTCGCTGATAGCGGGAGCACAAATCTACCGCCAGGACTGCGCCGTCTGCCATGGGCTCCCGGACCAGCCTGCAACGGCGGTCGCGGAAGGAATGTATCCTCATCCACCACAGTTCTTCCGGCCAAACGCGAAGAAGATTGACGACCCTGCGAGCGAGGTCTACTGGAAAGTCAAGAATGGTATTCGCCTGACGGGAATGCCGGGTTTTCGCGCATCGCTGAATGACAAACAAGTCCGGGAATTGGCTGGTTTTCTTGAGGGCGCCACAAGCCTCCCGCCAGCGGCGATGGCCGTATTGAAATCTGCTCCTGCAAAAGTAAGTTCTCCTTCAGGCCGTCACGCTCCGAAGATGCACAAGAGGGCGTAGCCTTCACAAAGTTGCAAGGGTATCGCCGACCGACATTGCCGGGATGACGATATCTGTTATCGTTAAATAATTGGGGCATCACATCACATGTCTGATCCGAATCACCAACGCGAGCTGTATTCCGGCCTGATCCGTCTGCACGTTCTCCATCATGCCTGCCAGGAGCCCATCTTCGGACTTGGGATGATTGAAGAATTGGCCCGCCACGGCTACCGCCTGAGTCCCGGCACGCTTTATCCGCTGCTTGACAGGCTGGAGAAGAAAGGGTTGCTGCGATCTTCCCGGCGGTTAGTCGAGGGAAGGTTTCGCCGAGTCTATCGGGCCACTCCTGCGGGCCGCAAGGCGCTGCACGCCGCCAAACACAGCGTCAAAGAACTCTTTGGCGAGCTTTTCGAGGACGAATTATGAAACCGTCTCTTACGATTCTCGTGATCCTACTTCTCGGATGCTTCAGAACACTGCTGGCGGGTCCGCCGTTCCAAACGGATGATCCCGAACCGGTCCCTTATCGCCACTACGAGTTCTACGTTTTCGGGGGTGTTGATGGTACGCCCGTCGAGATTGATCCAACAGGTCCAGCGGCGGAATTTAATTGGGGAGCAGTTCCACGACTTCAACTCCACCTCGTTGTTCCCATGGGCGCGATTATCCCATCGAACAACCCAGTTTATTTCCCCGGCGCAGTTGGTCCAAGTGCTTACGGTCTCATCGACACAGAACTGGGTGCGAAGTACGAGTGGCTCAAAGAAACCAAGTACCGTCCGATGATTGGAACGTTCACTATGATTGAGCTTCCGACGGGCAGTTACGCCGAAGGACTGGGGGTTGGCAAAGCATGGTACAAGCTGCCCATCTGGATCCAGAAAGATTGGGGCCACTGGACAACCTACGGCGGGGGCGGGTACGAAATCGTCCCTCAGTCCCAGTACCGCAATTTTGCCTATGAAGGCTGGCTGGTGCAGCGGGATATTGGCAAGAAGTGGACCCTCGGGGCTGAAGTCTTCCATCACGGCGTGGAGGGGTATGCTACGCCCCAGACCGAAGCCTCCACCCTGGTCGATATGGGCGGCTACTACTATTTCCGCAATCCCGGATTTCAACTCCTGTTCGCCTACGGCCACAGCGTCGCCGGACAAACCGAAAACTACGCATACCTTGGACTTTATTGGACTTGGGGATCGAAACCGGGCAAGGGCCTCAATGGATTCTTTGCTCATCATTTATGGCCGCACTGAAGGCGCATCCGATCTTTGAACCGGGCCAAGAAGTAGCAGCTCCAGAGAAGACTCCCCGATTTCTAACCCTCAAATTTGACACGGGTATCGGTGACCGCGAGCGTTTGCACTTGCGGAAGTCCACCACCTTCGTTCGGGACAACGATGGGGGACAACCACCGTGGTTTAACCTAACACTTGCCTGGATTAGGATGCACTCCCTGCGCAAGGAGGTGTCAATATTAGGCCGTTAGCTTTCCGACGCCAGAGGGACTGAAGGTTATCGTGCGCCACGCAGTTCAGAGGCGCACTCGCCCAGCCACGCTCAGAAAGCCGCGGCATTGGCGGTCGAAGAGTTGCGCATGTGCCGTGCGGCAAAGTCACATCCAGTTGTGATCACCCTCACATTGTCTCGAGTGCGCCAGTGCTAGCATCCGTAAACATAAGGACTGCCCTTATTACAGCCGGAAGCGGCAAGTTTAAAGGAGAGATCGATGACCAGTGCACGAGACTTTTTCGACGACGCGCTGAAGTTCCACGGGCACAAGTGCCCGGCGATGCCCCTGGGTTTACGCGCCGGGGCTGCGGCAATGAACCGATTGGGTGTGAACCGAACGGGTGACAGCGAATGGCCGGCGCTGGTCGAACTGGGCGATCATCACTGCGCCACCTGTTTTGCCGACGGCATTCAAATGATCACTGGCTGCACCTTTGGCAAGGGCAATATTCAGAAGCTCAACTATGGCAAGTGGGGGCTGACTCTAGTCGACAAGAAACGGAACAAGGCGGTTCGAGTTGTGCCCCGGGCCGAAGTGATGCTGGCAAACAAGAAGACGGATTTTTTCAGAACTACCGCATGAAAGGTGTCCCGCCAACAAAGGTTCCCCTAGAAGTGGTCGAACCGCTGGTTGATAAAGTGTTAAGCGCTCCGGAAGATCAACTGCTGCAAGTCAGCGGCGTTTTTGACTACCCCTATCAGGAGCCACCTCAGTCCTTCAACTCCTTCGTTTGTGAAGATTGCGGCGAAATGGTCGTTGAAGAATATGGCCGCCTGAAAAGTGGGAAGATGGTCTGTATTCCCTGTGGAGAGAAAAGATAGACGCGCATGAGCATCCTGGCCTTCGCCTTCTTCTACCTGGTGATGTTCTTAATTGCAACAGTCTTTTCGGCAATCGGGCAGGGTGGCGGCATACTGTACACTCCAGTTCAACTTTTTTTTGGCATCGAGTTTCACACTGCGGCTACAACGACATTGTTTCTGATCATGGCCATGTCGCTCTCAGCCACCATGGTATTCCGTAAAGCTGCGATGGTGGATTGGCTCTTGGCCATCGTGCTTGAGAGTTCAATGACCTCCGGCGCCTTTCTCGGAGGGCTCTTCTCCGGCCACTTCTCAGACAAATTCTTGATCGCCGTCCTCTCAGGAGTGATCGCCGTCGCTGCTTTCTTCATGGCGACGAACTTCGAAGTACGGAACCGATGCGGCGACCAATCTAGTGGATTTTTTCGCTGGCGCCGGCGCATTGGGGTAGAGACCTACTGTGTCAACCTCGGACTAGCTCTTCCAACCGCGTTTGCTATCGGGGCAGTAAGCGGACTTGTTGGAGTTTCGGGCGGCATTCTCGTGGTGCCGATGCTGGTGCTGCTGTTCGGCGTGCCGATGAATATTGCGGTCGGTAGTTCCGCGTTCATTGTGGGGCTTTCGTCCGCTGGCGGATTCCTGGGTCACTTGGCCGCAGGACATTTCGACTGGAAAAGAGCGTTGTGTTTGATACCGGGCATTTTTCTAGGAGGCCAGATCGGCGCTCGCACATCGGTTAAAGTCGACAAAACAAAAATGAAGCGCTTTTTCGGTTACGTCCTTGCCGTTTTAGCCGTATTCTTAGCCATTCGCACCGCCCTTCACTAGGAAGCGCGAAAATGAAGGCTGCCCACAGATATCCTTTTTTTGTTATCAAAGCACTTCTACT
>JAKASH010000123.1 GCA_021828225.1 Acidobacteriota bacterium
TGCATCCCCTCGAACAGGACGCGCCGGCCATGGTCGATTTCATCGTTGAGGTATTCCGACGCATCAACCAGCTGAGGAACCAGTTGGCGAGCGTTTTCAATATATTCCGCGATCCATTCGGTGCCGCCAAAGGAAGCTCCCTCAAACAGCGCTGAGGCGATGCGATCCTTTTCCGATAAAACTGTCTTGCATTTGCGCAGAAATGCTTCGGGGTTGCACAGGTCACCGGTGCGCAGCCCGCGCCGGCCCGCCTTGTCTTCGTACGTGGGGCCAATCCCCTTTGCTGTGGTGCCAATCTTCCCCACGCCGCGCGCCTGCTCCGCGGCAACCTCATGACTGCGATGGTAGGGCATGATCAGGTGGGCCCGATCACTGATTTTAAGCCGTTCGCGGGCATTGATCCCACTGCTTTCAAGCGCATCCAGTTCGTGGATCAAAGCCTCGGGGTTGACGACCACGCCTTGACCGATCACTGCGATTTTATCGGGTCGCAGGATGCCCGTGGGAACCAGTTGCAGAATAAACTTCTTGCCGTCTGCGACCACAGTGTGGCCGGCGTTGGCACCGCCCTGATAGCGGGCAATGATGTCGAAGTATTGCGAAAGGGCATCAACGATCTTTCCTTTACCCTCGTCACCCCATTGCAGACCAACGATTACTACGTTGGTATTTCCATCGCTCGTTTTCATACCTTTGGATCAATACCTTCTTTTTCAAATTCTAACTTGATAAAAAGAGAATCCGTGGGCCAAATGACGCGAAGCACCCGCCTCTTCAATCAAGAACATGGGTGCAACAGCCCTGAAGATTTTCCACTCCTGCCGGTTGTTCAAGGTACAGGAATGACTAAAGATTCTTATCAAGCAGCTTGGCAAGGTTAGCTTTTGAGGTGGTCCCGACCATCTGCTCCTTGATCTGCCCGTCCTTGAAAACCAGCAGCGTAGGAATGCTCCGTATATTGTAGCGGCTTGTGATCGATTGGTTCTCGTCCACGTTCAGCTTCCCGACCTTTGCCCGGCCGGCATATTCAGCGGCGATCGCTTCAACCGCCGGTGCAATCATGCGGCACGGCGCGCACCACTCAGCCCAGAAGTCCACCAGCACCGGCTTGTCGGACGTCAGGACTTCCTGCTCAAAATTCTGATCGCTAAATTCCAGGATGTTACCTCCAGCCATCTGTCGAATCCTCCCGGTGTATACCGAAATTTAATAAAACGCAATCGCCCCAGGCGCTTTTCCTCTTGTCTTGGCCTCGTAAAGGTTCTGGTAGAGGTTTGCATATTTTCTGGCGGATTGTGTCCATGAAAAATCTTCCTGCATGCAGTTTTGCTGCAGCTTTGACCAGGCTTCTTTGTCGCGAAACGTTGCAATGGCCCGTTGGAGACAGGCGAGCAACGCTACCGGCGAGTACTGTCTGAACCTGAATCCTGTTCCTTTTTCGCCATCGAAAGGCTGAACGGTATCATCCAGGCCGCCGGTCGCCCTCACAACCGGGACTGTCCCGTATTTCATGCTGTAGATCTGGTTCAGTCCACAAGGTTCATAGCGCGAAGGCATCAGGAACATATCAGCGCCAGCCTCAATCTGATGGGCCAGGGTGTTGTCATAAGCCACTCTGACAAGAAACTTCTCCGGATACTTCTCCGCCAGTGAAACGAAGAGTTCTTCGTATTCCGGTTCGCCTGTTCCCAGTGCCACGACGTAAAGCTCTTCCCGCATCAGTTCATCGGCAACTTGTGCGATCAGGTCGAAGCCTTTTTGTTTAACAAACCTCGATACAATACCGATGACAGGGCGATCCAGAATGGGACTGTGCGCTCCCATCTTTTCGAGCAAAGCCCTTTTGCAAGCCTCTTTTCCCTTCATGTCCTCAGGCGTGTAATTTGCTGGAATCAATTTGTCCGTAGCTGGATTCCAATCCTCGTAGTCGACTCCATTAAGGATACCCAGCAGATGATCAGCACGGCTTCTCAAGACGCCTTCAAGCCCATGCCCGAATTCATCCGTCTGGATCTCCTCGGCATATTTCTGGCTTACAGTAGAAACAAAGTCTGAAAAGACGATTCCGCCCTTCAGGAAATTGATCTTGCCGTAATATTCCAGCCCCTCGACCTTGAACAGGCTCTTATTGATCGATACCAGAGGCATAATCTCCGGAGGAAAGAGGCCCTGATAACCGATGTTGTGGATTGTGAACAGCACTGACGTCTTCTCATAAAACGGATCGTCTGCATAAAGGCTCCGCAAATAGACAGGAACCAGTGCAGACTGCCAGTCGTGACAATGAATGACTGCCGGCGGCTTGGACGACCGCTTGATGAATTCCAACGCCGCCATTGAGAAGGCTGCGAAACGCTCGGCGTTGTCGGGATAGTCCTTGCCATTGGCCATGTAAAGCGCGTCGCGGTCGAAGAACTCAGGGCACTCCATCAGATAAGTCCGGACACCGTTTGCTTCCCCTGCTGCCTGGATGGAAGCGAACTTATAACCACCCGAGAGTGGAATCGTGAGACTCTCCGCGCCCGGAATAACAGCTCCCGGCTTGGTGATTCGGTAGCGGGGAAGAAAGACTTCCACTTCGTGGCCAAGGGAAGCCAGCGCTTTGGGCAGGGCGCCGACAACGTCCGCCAGACCCCCGGTTTTCGAGAAGGGCACACTCTCAGACGCAACAAAAACTATTTTCATGGGGATAATCCACTGGATTTATTCAATTCGCTTAATACGCTAAATTAGTGGATGGAGTGTGCAAAGTCAAGGTTCTGGATTCGAATGAAGTGGATAGGGTAAATGACAGGGCTCTCGCGCCCCCGTTTCGGGTCCGCTCGATGCGGGTCTCCACGTTGCTGAGTTCTTATGTATAAGCGCCGCCGGCCGAAGCTCGGACAGCACTTTCTCACTGATACTCGTTATTGCTCGCGCATCGTCGACGCCCTGGGTTTGCGCGCCGACGAGCTTGTTATCGAAATCGGACCCGGCCACGGCGCCATGACCGAACTGCTGGCCGCCCGCGTGCGCCGCGTTGTTGCCATTGAAGTCGACCCCGGTCTCGTGAACGAACTTCGACAGCAATTCGAGCAAGCGCCGAAGGTAGAGATCGTTCACGCGGATGTGCTTCTCACGGACCTCAGCGCTATTTGCCGCCAGTCTGACGTGAATCAGTGCTACGTTTTCGGCAACCTCCCTTACTACATCACTTCTCCGATCATTCACCATGTGCTGGGATTTGCGGGGCACATTCGCGCGATGGGTCTGCTGGTCCAGCGCGAGGTTGCCAACCGCCTTGTTGCCAATCCCGGTACGCGCGATTACGGGTATCTGACCGTTTTCACTCGCCTCTATTCTTCGCCTCGCATGGTCCTTCAGATCCCGCCTGGTGTATTTTCTCCGCCGCCCAAAGTTCACTCGGCTTTAGTGTGCTTTGAGATGCTTTCGACTGGTCGGAGTGTAAGTCTGGAAGATGAGGAAGAGTTCCTCAGATTCCTGAAACAGTCCTTTGCTTACAAGCGCAAGAAGCTTATTAATTGCCTGTCGCCGGTCTATCCACGCCAGAGGATCGAGCAGGAACTGGGGCGGCTTGAACTGTCCTCAGGGGCGCGCGCTGAAGAGCTTTCCCTTGAGCAATTTATTGCGCTCTTTTTGCACCTTCGCTGAAGGATGGAGTTGATTATAGCGAGGGGCAGATGTCGACCATCTCAACCTCGCGGAGCTATGATAATATTCGGTTGAATGCAAGGAGGAACAAACATCTCAAATTCCAGTAATAAGTTACGAGCAATACCCCTCGGAGGCCTCGGCGAGTTCGGCATGAACATGATGGTCTTCGAGTATGGCGACGATGCAATCGTGGTTGATTGCGGCGTGATGTTCCCGGACTCCGAACTGCCCGGAGTCGACATCATCATTCCCGACATTACTTATCTTCGCCAGATTCAGGGACGGATTAGAGCGATCATCCTGACTCACGGCCACGAGGACCACATCGGAGCGCTGCCCTACGTGCTCGATGAGATCGACGCTCCCGTTTACGGAACGTCATTCACTCTGGCCCTGGCAAAGGCGAAGCTGGTTGAACACGCTCTTGAAGAAAGTGTCGAGATGCGGGAGATTCGTCCCGGCGCCCCCTTCGAGATCGGGCCGTTCCATGTGGATTTCATTCATCTCACCCACAGCATCATCGAGGCTGGCGCCTTAGCCATCACCACACCGGTCGGGACCGTCATCCACACAGGTGATTTCAAATTTGATCCGACGCCGATGGACCAACGTCAGAGCGACCTGCACACGCTGGCTGATTACGGGCGCAAAGGTGTTCTGGCGCTGTTTTCCGACTCTACCAACGTTGAGAGACCTGGAATCACGCCGTCGGAGCGCGCCGTCCGTGAGCGGCTTTCCGAAATCATGACGGCTGCCGAAGGGCGCGTCCTGATATCGTGTTTTTCGACTTCTGTCCATCGACTGCAGATCGTGGCGGATCTTGCGCACGAGCGTGGGCGGAGGCTGTGTTTTCTCGGGCGCAGCATGCACCAGATTTCGGAAATCACTCAGCAGATGGGAAAGCTTCACATCCCGCCGGGGCTGCTTGTCGAACCGCAGGAACTCCGGAACTTGCCGCGTTCTCAAGTCGTCCTATTACTCACCGGGAGCCAGGGTGAGCCTTTGGCGGCGCTTCCACGCGTGGCGGTGAACCGTCACCGCTGGGCGTCGATTGAACCCGGCGACGAAGTCGTGATTTCTGCCCGAGTTATTCCGGGGAACGAAAAATCCATATTCCGCATGATCGATCACCTGTATCGCCGGGGAGCCCACATTCATTATGATGACGGCAGCCAGCCGCCCGTTCATGTTTCCGGGCATGGCAGCGCGGAGGAATCGAACCTGATGCTCAACCTGGTTCGGCCACGCTTTTTTGTGCCCATCCACGGCGAGTACCGCCAGCTGTTCCGGCATGCGGAGGCGGCGAAACAGGTTGGAATCGTGCCCGAGAACGTCTTTCTGCTTGAAAGCGGCGATGTGCTGGAATTCGATGGTGCAGGAGCGCAAAAAGTCGATCGCGTTCCGGTCGGCCGCGTTTGTATTGATGTTGGAACACTCGACGAGGTTGGCGACATCATCCTGAAGGAAAGGCGTCTGATTTCCGAAGACGGCATTGTCATCCCTATTCTTGCCATCAATGAGCACACCGGAGAGTTGCAGGTTCCTCCGGAAATAGTCTCGCGCGGTTTTATTCCCATGGATGAAGCGAAGGATCTGGTCGAGAGTGCCCGTCAAGTCATATTTAAGACGATCGAAGTTTCCAACACCGAGGAGATTGCCGACTGGGGCGTCATCAAGGAGAAGATTCGTACCGCCTTACGCCGCCATTTCGATCAGGAAACCGGCAAACGTCCAATGGTCCTGCCGGTGGTGCTTGAAATCTAAGGGTCCGTCTTTCCGGCTTTGCTCACCACGGGCCTGCTCGCTTCGCGTCTGGCGCGTTATGCAGTGGCTCTTTGGCTGATTCACTGCTATGAGCCGGGCTGGTTCCGATATTTCGTTATTTGCCACATTGCGCCGGGCATGGTAAGATTGGCCCTCGGATGGGGATTGCGCCACCGCATCTGACGATGCAACCCAGTCACGGTTCATTTTATCCTTAAAGAGCGGCAAACCTTCGTGGCAAGTGACTGCACAGCCTAGGTTTATCGGAGAGAATACGGCGCATGCCAACCTCCTCTTCAACTGCTAAAAAGGACCTTTCAAAAAGGTCTTCCGGCCACCCCTTGATCGGCTCCGACCGCTTCTCCGAGCTTCTCGGTTTCTTGATGCTCATTCTGGGACTGTTAATCCTGTGCAGTCTGGTTTCCTTTTTTCCGCAAGATCCCTCTCTTGACACCAGTGGCACTTCGGTTGGGGTCATTCACAACTGGATTGGTTTGGTGGGCGCCTATGGGGCAGATGCCCTGGATCAAGTGTTGGGCTGGATGTCCTACTTGATTCCGACGGTGCTCTTTTTCGTTGGAATCCGGCTGGTTCGGAGAAAGTCCCTTGAGGCTCCGCGCACCAAAGTTTTTGGCCTGGTGTTGCTGATAGCCTCTCTGGGAACCCTGCTGCAATTGTTTCCGTATACTCCGCGGATTCACGGTGTGATTCAAGGCAGTGGGCTTGCGGGATATCTGGCAGCGGTGGGCCTGGTCCACGTCTTCAACCCGCTGGGAGGCGCCATCATTGCCGGCGCTTTGTTCCTGAGTTCACTGTTTCTCGTAACCCGCTTTTCGTTTTCTGCGGGGTTCCTGGTGCTCCAAAAGCGCTTTGCATTTGTGGGTGCCCTGGCGACGCGCTGGCAGGCCTGGCGCGAGGAGCGCCGGGCTGAGCGCATGCGGCGCCAGATTGAGCGCACCAAGGCAGCGGGCAGGCAGCCTGTGGTAATGCAAAAGGCTCGGCAACTCTCGCCGCGAGCCGTTGCCAAGGAGGAGCCGCCAAAGATTACCAGCAGAGAGCCCGCCGCTACAGACCCGACCTTGGGAGATCTGGATACCTTGAAGCCGGATACATCTGGCACCTCTCCCGACAGCCCGGCGGAAGAGACCCCGGAGGTGGCGCCTAAGCCTCCTAAGATCGCTGGTCGAGGTCGTGGCAGCTACAAACTTCCGAGCACCGCCCTGTTGCATCCGGCCGACATCGAAGAGAGGATCGATGAGAATGAATTGAAGGATCGCGCCCGTCGGCTGGAGGAGAAGTTCAGCGAGTTTGGGGTGATGGGAAAGGTTACTCAGATTCATCCCGGTCCCGTTGTAACAACGTACGAGTTCAAGCCGGAGGCAGGGATCAAGTACAGCCGCATCGTAAACTTGGCGGACGACCTTTGCCTTGCGCTGAAAGCCGAGTCCATTCTGATCGAGCGTATCCCCGGCAAATCCACGGTGGGCATTGAGGTGCCCAACCCACATCGCGAAACGATCTATCTGCGCGAGGCGATCGAGTCAAACGAATTTACCGGCTCCAAATCCAAGCTGGTGCTTGGCCTGGGGAAAGACATTACCGGGAAAATCAGTGTTGCCCATCTGACGCAAATGCCGCATCTGCTGATTGCAGGGTCAACGGGTACCGGCAAAAGTGTTTCGATCAATTCGTTTATTGTCTCGGTCCTCTACAAAGCTACCCCCGATGAAGTGAAGCTGATTCTGATTGATCCCAAGCGGTTGGAACTGAATCTCTATGAAGGCATTCCGCACCTGTTCACGCCCATTGTGACGGAGCCCAAGCAGGCCGCAAACGTTCTGCTCCGGGCCACCATGGAGATGGAAAGGCGACTTAAGTTGCTGGCCGAGCAGGGCGTGCGAAATATCGAGCAATACAACAAGCTGTTTGAGGAAACGTCCACGCTGGATCTGTTTGACACTGACCCCGAGCGCAATCGGCCACTGCCTTACATTGTGATCGTCATTGATGAACTTGCGGACTTGATGATGGTCGAGCCCCAGGGCGTGGAAGAAGCCATTACGCGCCTTGCCCAGATGGCTCGCGCGGTGGGCATCCATTTGATTCTTTCGACTCAACGGCCCTCCGTCGATGTGATCACCGGCCTGATCAAGGCAAACCTTCCTTCGCGCATCGCTTTCCGCGTGGCGTCGAAAGTGGATTCCAGAACGATTCTCGACTCGAACGGTGCGGAAGCGCTCCTTGGCCGTGGCGATATGCTTTTCCTGCCGCCCGGAACGGCGCGCCTCGTTCGTCTGCACGGTGCGCTGATTACCGAAAAAGAGATCGACAAGGTTGTCGAATGGTGCAAGCAGCAGTGCGAGCCGCAATACAACGAAGAATTTCTCAAACCTGTCGGGGCCACGG
>JAKASH010000124.1 GCA_021828225.1 Acidobacteriota bacterium
CTGAATGTTGCTGTGTGCTCCCAAGCGGATCGGGCCGATGTCGCCGCGCAAAACCACCTGGAACCAGACGCTGGCATTCTCCGCAATTTCGACATCGCCGATCAGGTCGGCGCTCGCGGCGACATACGCCGATTCTGCCACGCGAGGTGAAACGCCTTTGTAGCTCGCAATCATGGATTCGCCCGCTCAGCCCAAAATCCTGCGATGTCTTGAACCTATTGAAGTTAACATATCCGCTCAAAAAGCCGCAAGGCTGGCGGCTGCTGACCTCCTCACTGCGGTCAGGACAGATTCGCGAAGCGACTCTGTGTTTCTCAAGCTTTCACACAGAGGCCGTGGAGGATCTATTGTAGCGGCGCTGTCCTCAGCGCCGAAATTCGCCGGTGGGGACACCGGCGCTACAGCCGGCCACGGAGGAAACGGATCGCCATCAGGCAAAGACAGGAAAGGCCCGGCACGCTCTGAACGCACCGGGCCTTTCAGCCCCAGCCAGGTAAAAATCAAACACGGACGATTTTATGGCCTCGTTACTTGACCCCGAGCACCACGGTGTGCGGACCTGACGGCACCGGGTGCGAGGAAACGTTGCCAAAGCCTGCTTCGTAGTACATCGACTCCAGTTCCCGGAACGTATAAGCGTCGCCCGAAGGCGTACTGGCCAGCATGGTCATGCTGAACGAGGCGGCCATGGGCGGCGACACCCGGTCTTCATTCGGTACGAATTCCAGGGCTGCGGCGCGGCCACCGGGTTTCAGCGCCGCGCGGACCTTCTTCAGCAATCCGACGTTGGTGGTCGGATCAAAGTGGTGCAGGAAGTTGGTGAGCAGCACGGCGTCATACGGCCCGCCGTATTCCACCTCGAAGGCGCTGCCTGGCAGCTTGGTGTAGCGGTCGGACACTCCGGCTTTCTTTGCATTGGCGTGCGCCACTTCGAGTACGGGTGCCCAATCGACGGCGACAATGTGCGCCTGGGGGTTCTGCCTGGCCACCTCGATGCCGAACAGCCCGTGGCCTGCAGCAATGTCAAGCACTTTGAGGGGGCCGTTATGGCCGTCCAGAACGATGGAGCCGAGAGGCGTGGCCATGGGCGCCATCATGGGGGCCATGCTGTGCGCAAACTCCACCCAGATCGGGTTCTCGGGTTCAACCGTGCCTTGCCCAGGGAGCACGGTGTGCCCATTCCGGACAATCTCGGTCAGATTTTCATAGGGTCGATGCAACGCGGGATTGGCCAGAAAGCGCGCCGTCGCGCCGAGGCAGGCCGGGGAGCGCGGATCGAGGAATACGGCGCTGGTCGGAGTGTGATGGTAACGGTTGCCCTCTTTGCTGAGCAAACCAATGATGGTGAGATAGTCGCAAAGGATGCGCACGCCGCGTTCAGAGGCCGCACAGTGTTTGGCCAGTGAGGCAACATCGCCCGGTCCTTCGCCAATGGCCCGGAACAGGTCAAGTTCGATGGCCGCGCGTAGAGCCGCCGAGCGCTGGTAGGCCATCAAAGTTTCGAAAACGAGTGCAGGCGTAGGCGCTGCCGCCGCCTGCGGTGTCGATGCCATAAATCTCCCTCCCCAGCCGGAAATCTTGCCCCGACTGCCGGCATGGATGCGTGGTCCTGCATCCGAGATTCTAATTGTGGGAATCCCCAGCAGGTACGATACACTTAGTCAACGCTGAAAGCAATTTTTTTCGGGCTTGGCGCGTAGGGGCAGGTATGATACCTGCCACTGTAAAACGGACTTCCAAGACTGCAGACATCGCAAGGAATGCGACGCGCCACCCGTGATGCCCCACCTGCTGTCAGAAGTGCGGCATCTGCATCTTTTGAGGCTCGCCCGTGATGTGAGAAGTCTGGCCGGTCAAAACCTTTTCCAGGACCATTGAGGTGTCACCGCCGGTCATTTTGACCACGCCATACGGAGAAACTTTTGTGGAGATCCAGTAGTCAATCGTCTTGCCGTTTTCCTGCTTGCGATAGTGTTCGCAATCAAAGGTGCCGGCTGGCACGGTGATGCTTTCGGTCCCGATTTTCTCTCCCGGGCTGCCGCTTCCTGGTTCCTGGCCCGACTGAGGATGTTGTTGAAACATGCCCATCATGCCGGCAGGCATTTCCATGGCGGGACGCCCCGGAGGCTGCATGATCAGGCGTTTGATCTCGGAGTGCGGCCCATTCAGAACCGTGAGCTCTTTCATGATCATTTCGCCCTTCATCCTGGGGCTCTCAGTTCGAATCTCAAGCCAGTAGCCCTCGTTCCCCTCCACCTGTTCTTTCCCGACCACGGCGTAAGTGAAATTGACGCTGCCGTCTTGCGTGGTCACCTGGTACTGGGCTCCTGAACCGACCACCGGATTTAACGGAGTCGGCATCTGCGGCGCGTGCGGACCTTGATGCATCATCTGAGCTCCTGCACTGGCAGTTAGACATAAACATAAGGCGCACAGAACTGCTGCTTTACGGCTGATGCTCATTTGTTCTCCCTCCAGGATTCAGTTCCTATCATGTTTTATCCTTCTTCTCAATGGCTCAACGGCCACCTGAGCCGTCAAAAAGGGATGACGAAAACCGGGTTTTGAATGTAACGTGGTCAATCCCTGGCGAAGCAAGCAGGGATGTTCCAAGTATAGCAAAATGCTACACCCTTGTGGCATGGCAACTCGAAGGTTTCCCCCGGGTCGTGCTGCCGTTGGCGTCATCGGCTGTAACGCCGGAGTCTCCGATGGTCGGAGTCCAGTAATCGGATTACCCGGCGCATTTCGGCGCTGAGACAGCGCCGCTACAAAAGATGTTGTCACTGCAATTTGCAAACCTCTGTAGGCGGAAGCGGGGTCATGCTGTTACGATCTGAAGGGTATAATCAGGGACGCGGAGGTCGTCTTGCGCTATCTGATCTTGAGTGACGTCCATTCAAACCTTGAAGCGCTTGAGAAATGTCTCGAGCTTGCGGAGAGCAAGTACGATCAAGTCCTGTGCCTGGGGGACCTGGTCGGGTACGGCCCTGACCCCAATCCGGTCATCAGCCGCATCCGGCCGCTCGCCCGGGTTATTGTGCGCGGCAATCATGATAAAGCCTGCTGCGGACTGACGGACACGGAGACCTTCAATGCTCTTGCGCGCATGGCGACGGACTGGACGCGAACCCGGCTCACACCCGAAAATTTTGAATTTCTCCGCGGGCTTCCGAACGGGCCAGTTCAGGTGGATGGTATCGAGCTGGTTCACGGCTCGCCCGTCGATGAAGATGAATACATCTTCGACTCGCTGGACGCCGCCCAGGCTTTTCGCCTGGCGAACGCTCCTCTCATCTTCTTCGGTCACAGCCACCACCAGGGCGGATTTCTGCTGACGGCCGATAACCGGCTCCAGCCCATTCTGTTATCTCCCATAAACGATGATGAGCCCGTCAGGCTTTCTCTTGAAGCGGGTGCGCGATACCTGATCAACCCCGGCTCGGTCGGCCAGCCTCGCGACGGCGATTGGCGCGCGGGCTTTGCAATCCTCGCCCGCAACCAGAACTGCGTGGACTTCTACAGGACGCCTTACAACCTGGAGAAGACTCAGGAGAAGATGCGTAAGGAAGGTTTGCCGGAACCGCTGGTCACGCGGCTGGAAGTCGGGCGTTGATCCGCAGGATCCCGCCTGAAAACGTGATTGGAGATTCTTACTGACCGGCGAGGACGAGGCGCACCAGCGTTATGTTCGGCGGCGCCTGGTTCCAGGCGGCAGGTACCTGATCGAAAGAGACCTGGAAAGGTTCGGTCTGGCCGGGCTTGAGAGGCAGGGTGTTGCCGCTGACGGGGTAGGCTCGTTTGTCCTCGAGCGGTTTTCCGTCAATACTCATAAAAGTCAGCCTGATTTCAACATAGACAACCGTTTTATTCCCTTTGTTCGTGACCGTGCTATGGAAGGTGGTTACCGTGTGGCCCAGAAAGTTTTGTGCGGCCTCGACACGGCCGGGGGTGACCTGGATGTTCTGAAGGTATGCCCGTTCTTCCGGAGTGGAAACAAACTTCCTGGGCTGTTGGGAGCTGCAGCCTGTCAGGCCGGCGATCGCAAAAGCGATGGCAAGTGCCACAAGCGAATTTCGAAGGCCCTGGCTCGCGCCCGAAGCAGGCAAGCCCGAGTTTCGGCCGCTGTGGATAAGCCTGTAGTACGCCATAGGTATTCGCCGAGGCTAAGCGCCTGCGACTGTCAGGCCGCCCACTCGCAGAGTGGGTGAAGTTACGGCGCGCCGGAATTCCAGATCGCTGCCGATCATCTCAACGTGAGTCAAAATGTCCTGCAGGTTGCCGGCGATGGTCACTTCATGGACCGGATACGTCAACTCGCCGTTTTCGATCCACAATCCGGCGGCGCCGCGGGAATAGTCGCCCGTCACCACGTTCACTCCGAAGCCGATCAGTTCCGTCACGTAGAATCCCTCTTTGACGGAGCGAATGATCTCTTCCGGCGAATGCGTTCCGGGATTCAGATAGAAATTCTTGGGGCCGACGCTCGGCGCTCCGGCCAGCGCGCGTATGGCATTGCCAGTGGTTTTCAGGTCAAGCTTGCGCGCCGAGTAGGAATTCAAAAGGTAGCTCTGAAGCATGCCGCGCTCGATCACGGTGGTGGTGGATGCCGGAATGCCTTCATCGTCAAAAGGCCGCGAGCCGAATCCACCCGGCCGCAGGCCGTCGTCGGTCATGGTTATGTTTTCTCCGGCCACCTTCTGCCCCAGCTTGCCGGTCAGGAAGGAAGCTTTGCGATAGATGGCGTCGCCGCGCACCGCACCAAAAACATGGCCCAGCAGTGTGGAGGCCGTCTCGGAATCAAAAACCACCGGAACCTGCCGCGTTGAAACTTTGCGCGCGCCCAGCCGCCGCAAAGCTCTCTGCGCCGCCTTCCGTCCGACCGCTTCCGGCGAGTCGAGCGCCGCCACGCCGCGGGCCACCGAATACCAGAAATCGCGCTGCATGGCGCCGTCGCCGCTCTCCTGCTGGGCGATGGGTGAAACGGCAATCGAGCAGTAAGACGAACGGTAGCTGCCCACAAACCCCGCAGAACTGGCATAAACTTTGGTTCCGACACTCGATTCATACCAGGCGCCTTCCGAGTTCCGGATGCGCGGGTCGGCGCCCAGCGCCGCCTCTTCCGCCCGGCGCGCATAGGCGATTCGCTCCCCGGTGGGAAACGCGGAGACGTCGGGGCAATAGAGCTGAAGATCGCCTTCGTAGCGGCCCAGCAGCGCGGGTTCGGGAAGTCCGCTCGCCGGGTCTTCGGAAGTCTCTCGCGCCATTTCCATGGTTCGTTGGACCAGCATCTCGAGCGAGGCGGGCGAGAAGTCGCTGGAAAAGGCCGAAGCGCTCTGGGTTCCAATAAAGACGCGCAGGCCCAGGCCCTTGGAGGCGGCTTCCTTCAGCTTCTCGATTTTTCCCAGGCGCAGGGTCGTGGAAAATTCCTCGCCTTCCAGCACCACAACGTCGGCGGCGCTGGCCCCGGCGCCCGTCGCCTTATCAACCAGATCTTTTGCTACTTGTTCGAGGTTCAATTCTGTCATGGAGATCTCAACGTTTACGTAAACGACTGCATTCCGCGTGTTGCCGTTCCGCCCACGGTCAGGCGGCTGATCTTGATGGTCGGAATCCCCACGCCTACCGGGACGCTCTGGCCATCCTTACCGCACGTTCCGATGCCCGGATCGAGCTGGAGATCGTTGCCGACGGCGGTGACGTTGGTCAGCACGGTCGGCCCATCTCCGATCAGGGTTGCGCCCCGGACCGGTGCGGTGATCTTGCCGTCTTCGATCAGGTAAGCCTCGGAAGCCGAAAAGACAAATTTGCCGCTGGTGATGTCCACCTGGCCACCACCAAAATGAACGGCGTAAAGGCCATGCCGGACGGAGCGAACAATTTCCTGGGGATCATCCTGCCCCGCGAGCATGTAGGTGTTGGTCATGCGCGGCATCGGGATGTGCTCGTAGCTTTCGCGGCGGCCGTTGCCGGTGCGAGTGGTTTTCATCTGGTCGGCGCTGATTTTGTCCTGAAGGTAACCGCAGAGGGTGCCGTTTTCGATCAGCACGTTCTTGCGTGTGGGTTCGCCTTCGTCGTCCACATTCAGCGACCCGCGGCGCGACGGAATGGTTCCGTCGTCGACCACCGTGCACAAATCTGAAGCGACCTTCTTGCCGATCCTGCCTGAAAAAGCGGAAATGCCCTTGCGGTTGAAGTCGGCCTCAAGCCCGTGTCCCACGGCTTCGTGCAGCAGAATTCCTGGCCAGCCCGGACCCAGAACAACCTCCATCTCGCCCGCCGGCGCGTCTTTGGCGTCAAGCTGGACAATCGCCTGCCGCGAGGCCTCCTGCGCAAATTTCTCGGGACTTCTTTCGCCTTCGAAAAACTCCAGGCCCACCCGGCCTCCGCCTCCATAAGTGCCGGAGCGCAGCTTGTCATCCTCCTGCGCGATCACGTAAACGGCCAGCCGCACCAGCGGTTGGAAGTCCGTGACGATCCGCCCGTCGGAGCCTGCCAGCAGGATGTGGCGGCTCTGGTCGGCGTAATTAACCCGGACCTGCGCGATTCTGGGATCGTAGGCGCGGGCGGCCACGTCGGCGCGGCGCACCAGCTCCAGCCGGTCGCGAAGAGCGCGGTCCGTGGAGGGCGACACAACGGGATAAAGGTCGCTGGGCAACTGGACGCTCGCCAGTCCCACGGTTGAAACGCTTGCCGGGCCGCTGGCAATGCGCGCGGCGGTCTTGGCGGCTTTCAGGATTTTTTCCGGCGCCAGGTCGTCGGTGTAGGCATATCCGGTCTGCTCTCCCGCAACCACCCGGACGCCGCAGCCCATCGAGATACCTTCCAGCGCCGACTTCACCAGCGATTCATCCACCAGCAGGGAAGTGGACGTGGTGTGCTCAAAATAAAGGTCCGCGTAATCGCCGCCGTCGGAAAGCGCTTCCGCCAGATAGCGCTCAAGGTCCGGCGGGGCCAGGGCATAACGGTCAAAGAAAAATCGGTCATTTGCTGCCATAATTTTGCCTGTGATGAGGAGCTTTAATGTGGAGGCGTGTAGCGCCGAGGGCCAGCCACCTAAGTTTTCAACCTAACACACGCACCGGGGGGTGTCAATTTGCGCGGCAACCCGCCAGCCCCCGGTCATCATCTGATGTGATGGAGGTAGTGAAAGTGGCAAGAGGCTGTTTCACATTTTGCGCTGCCACGTGTGCTGAATCTACACGCCGCCCGGTAGAATTGTCATGCCTCAGGAGGATTGCGCGGGGACGTAGCGGCCTGGGGGTGCGAATAAGTTTTGTAACTAAAGAGGTAATCCATGCCGATTGCGGTAGGTGATACAATCGGTAGGAAATTTGCTCGTAGGAATGCCGGAAAGGCTCACAAACACGAAAGCGATGTGGAGGTGTTATGGTGTTGAATCGAGTGTCTGGTGCAGGTCTGAAAGTTGGTATGGTTGCGCTGGCCCTCATGATGTTCGCCTGGGCTGCGCCCAATGCCCGGGCAGGCGCTATCCGTTATGCAGGGAAGGTGATTGCTAAGGAGACAGCGGTAGCGGCAGCCGCCACGGCAGCGGGCGGTGAAGCGGCTCTCAACAAGGTTCAGTCTGAGGCTGGACCCGTAGCGAGCAACGCCGGTAGTTCGGTCAAGCATTCGCTGGCCGATGTCGGCCGGGTGACCACCAACGGAGCCAAGGACGGAGGCGCCGCTGTCTACTATAGCGCCAAGCGGGCTCCGCACACCGTGGCCCACGGGGCCAGCATACTCTGGCATAAAATCTGGTAATTGATTCTGGCAACAAGTTTTCGTTCCTCCCTAATTGAAGGGGCATCCGAAT
>JAKASH010000125.1 GCA_021828225.1 Acidobacteriota bacterium
GGCAGCTTGTTTGGACACATTTCCGTGCGGCCATAAAATTTGCTATCAGCACATCGCATTGACAACCTGAGGCTCCGATGAAGAACGACTTTCATTCCGAAACCAGCCTGCAACGGGCCCTCGAAGAAATTTCGCGATACCCTGCCGTACCGCCGCAAGCGATCGCCGCGAAACTTGGTCTGAGTATCTCCACGGTCAGAAATCAAATACGAAAGCTTCGCCGGGCCCAGATGGTGGTCCCTGGGGATGCACCCCGGCAAGTCAAGCTCAACCCCGATTACGGCTCCGTGGTCGGAATCGACATGGGAGCCAGCCACCTCCACTTTGCTTTGGCCGATTTTTCCGGTGAGATCACGGGTGAAACGGTTGAAAAGGTCCAACCGGAGAATGGTCCCTTGAAAACGATTGCCCAGATCAGGAAAGGAATTCACCGGATGGTTCCGGCAAGGAAACAGGGCAAGCTCCGCGCCATCGCGCTTGGCGTTCCCAGCGCGGTCGATCCCCGTACAGGGCTTGTGCTCTTCGCGAACAATCTGCCAGGTTGGACCAACATCGACCTGAAAGACGAATTGCAGAGAGCATTCCGCGTTCCCGTCTGTATCGAGAACGATGCCAACATGGCTGCCATCGGGGAACACTGGCGCGGTGTCGCCCGGGATGCCGGCAACTTTGTCTTCATCGCACTGGGAACCGGCATCGGGTCTGGAATTTTTGTTAACGGGCAGCTCTACGTGGGACGCACGGGCGCGGCGGGCGAGCTTCAATTCCTGAACGTCGAGTGGCCTCGCTGGAACGAAGATTTTGGAGACACAGGATATTTCGAGAGCCACGCTTCCGGACAAGGAATTGCCTCACTCGGCCGGAAACTGATTCATCCCCCGGCAGGTGCTCAGTCAGGGGGGCTCGCAGGAGCGCGCGATGCTTTCTTTGTTTTCGAGGCGTTTCACAAAGGAAATCCTAAGGCGCGGAAGGTCCTGGAAACAATCTTCACAATTCTCGGGGTGGGCATTGCCAATATCGTCGGTGTGCTGGACCCTGAGATGATTGTGCTGGGTGGCGGCATAACCCGGGGCGCTCCCGATTTCATGCTTTCGACGGTTGCGAAGGTTGCCCGGCGAATTCAGCCCAACTGTCCTCCAATCCTCATGAGCGCTCTTGATGACCGGGCCCAGACTTATGGCGCAATCTATTCGGGGATAATGGCGGCATGCGAGTCTGGCGCAAGCCGGAGCAGATAAAAGGAAAACCGAAAGCGCACCGGCTCCTGTGCGGAGAAGCGCCAGTCCACTCACAGCCATCCGTTGGTCAGCGACAAACGTAGAATTGAATCTCAGGTTGGCTGCTATTGCGGTTGGATGATGCCTTTTTTCACCGCATAAAGAACCAGTTCTGCGGTGCGATGAAGGCCCAGCGTTTCCATCAGCCGGGCTCGATGAACAGCCACTGTATTGATGCTGATATCCAACAGGATCGCAATTTCCTTGTTGGACTTTCCCTGGGCGATCAGCTGCAGAACTTCTTTTTCCCTGAGCGTGAGGCGATCGTAAGGGTCGTCACCGGATTCCTGCATGCTTCCCGTCTTCAGCCCCTCAAGCACCAGATTGGAAACCGAAGGGCTCATGTACGCGCCGCCCTGCGACAGCACAACCACCGCCTGTGGCAGGTCCACCTCAATCGCGTCTTTCAGGATATAACCCTTCGCGCCGGCTTCGATGGCCTTGCGCACGTAGGCCGGGTTCGAGTACATGCTGAGGATCAGCACTTTGGTGTCCGGGTTGGCCTTCAAAATCTCTGCCGTGGCTTCAAGTCCTCCAATCTCGGGCATTAAGAGATCCATCACGATGACATCGGGCTTGATTTTCGCGCACTGCTCGATCGCAGAGAGCCCTGTGTTGGCCTCACCCACCACCGTGATGCGCGGGTCATCCTCCAGCAAGCGACGAAAGCCCTGCCGTACGAGGGCATGATCATCGGCCAGGAAAACACGAATCTTCTTATCGGGCGAAACTGGCGACATGATATTTATCCTACCTTTTCGGCTATGCGCGGTTCCGGAACTTCTTTTAGTGGTATTCGAACGCTAATGGTCGCGCCCTTCCCCGGTGACGATTGAACCTCCAAGGTTCCGTTCAGATGCTCGGCCCGCTCCCGCATGCCCATCAAGCCGATACCTTCACTTGGAGACCGCTCCGCGGGGTTACCCACCTCAAATCCTACACCATTATCTCGTATTTCCAGCCACAGTTCATCCTCGCGCTCTTCCATTTCCACCCACGCCTCCGTGGCCCGGGAGTGGCGAGCGACGTTATTGAGGGCCTCCTGAACAATCCGATAAACGTGAATCGCTTCTTCCGGAGGAAAGTGGCTGGCCCTCAGCGTGCCGTTGAAATGGATCGGGATTCCCGCCTGGCGCGAGAACTGCCGCGTGAACCATTCAAGCGTCTGGTCGAGTCCAAAGTCATCCAGGACCCCGGGCCGGAACATCTGCGACTGGTCCCGAACCTTCTGAAGAGTCTCTTCAACGATCGTCTTGACGCTCTCGAGTTCCGCAAGCAGGTCTGGATCCGGATGATTAGCCTTACGCCCTGCCCGATTCAGCATCACGCCGATTGCCGTGAGAATCTGTCCGAATTCATCGTGCAGGTCCCTGGCAACCTGCCGCAGCGTTTCCTCCTGAACGTCGATCAACTTCCAGGAAAGCTTCCGCAACTGGCCTGACTGAACCTGAAGCTGTTCGGCCAGGTGGTGCAGCTTGGCAAATGTCTTCTTGCTTGCTTCCAGCGTGTAAAGGCCCGTTCCGAGCGCCAGCAGAAACAGGATTGCGGTAATCAACAGAATGTCGGTCTTAACATTTTCGTAGGTTGCGTTGATTCGTTCCGCGGCATCGGATTGCGCCTGGTCATTTAATACCAGCAGCCTTGCCACGATTTCAGAAATCACAGCCCGCTTATTTTCGAGCTCCGTCTGGATCATGGCCCGAGCCTCGACGGTCCGGCCTTGCCGGGCCAGAGCAAAAACCCTGTCCGCAGTCCGGCCGAAGTCGGCGAGCGCATAGCGCAACTGGATCCGTTTGTCGTGGCTGGCCAGCGTGTCAACCGCGTACCGGCCTTCAAGCATCGCAGCATTCTCCATGTCGTTCCGAAGCCGAGTGAACTCCGGTTCCGAGTCGCTAATCGGATAGCGGCTAGTGGAGAGTGCAACGTCCCGCAATGAAATCGCCAGCAGGTATGCATCATTTTGCAGGCGCTGCAGTTGCAAAGAATCCTTGCGATTCCGCTGAACCACGTTGACCTGGAAATCCTCCAGCCATCGGATCTGGCGGCTGCTGTACACCACAAAAATCAGGAAAATCGAAAGAATAACGCAGAGGCCAATCCAGAGGCGGGTAGAGGGCGACGGAATTTTCTGAAGTTCATCGTACTGAGACGCGGGCTCGTTCATAGGGCTTAAGAAGAACCCTGGAAAGGAATATCCTCGATAATGCCCCTGCCTTCCTGAACCACGTAAGTGCGCCCGGCTTCCAATTTTCCCAGTTCCTGGTTCAGGCCGCTCGGCCATTCCAGCACCGCTTTTTCAATATACCGGGAGGAGCCCAGGCCGAAGGTGACCCTCTTGTCTGAGCAGGAAAGATAGCTTGAGCCGCTCTTGACGGTCAGCCAGCGTTGTCCCTGAGGCGCCCAGATATGAACGTTGGTTCCGATCCCATCCCGGTTCGAGCGGACACCAACCGTTGCGAACCTGATGCTGTGATTATGGTCCGATAGATCGTTCCGATAGAGGTAGGCCGGCCCGTTATTCGTGGTCATGAGCACGTCCAGGTCCCCATCATTGTCATAATCTCCGTAAGCGGCTCCCCGCGCAACTTTGGGCTTATCAAACGAATTCCCCACCATCGTGCTGATATCACGGAATCTGCCGTGCCCTTCATTATGAAACAATCGGGGCGGTTCTGCATAGGTAATATTGGCTTCCACACGGTTGATGGTTGCGTCGATGTGACCATTGGCAACAAGCAGATCGAGCAGGCTATCCAGATCAACATCAAAGAAGAAACAGCCGAAACCGAGTTCCATTCGGGTCGACTGGCCCACGGTGGAGTCCGGCGCCTCATCGATAAAGAACCCGTGACCCTCGTTCCGATAGAGGCCGACCATCTGCTGGGAAAAGTTCGTCACCACTAGGCTGGGAAGCCCGGAGTTGTCGTAATCGGCGGCGTCGGCGCCCATTCCAGCCCTGGCCACACCATCCTCGCTGAAAGCGACCCCCGCCGATACCCCCACCTCAGTAAAAGTCCCATTGCCGTTGTTGCGATAAAGTTTGTTGGGCTGAGTATCGTTGGCAATGAAGACGTCGGGCCAGCCGTCCATGTTGTAATCAATCATGGTGATGCCGAGTGATTTCGACGTGGGGTCATACAAGCCCGACTTGCCGGTCACGTCTTCAAACGTTCCGTTGCCATTGTTGTGGAACAGCCAGCAGGTCGTGCCGGGATAGGCCTCCGGCGTGCAATAAGACTTGGTCTTTCCGTCAAGGCTGCAGAAAATATCCGTTTGCGGAGACCACTTAACGTAATTGGCCACCAGCAGGTCCAGATGGCCGTCCCGGTCATAATCAAACCACATGGCCGAGGTGCTGAGGCTGGAATAGCCATCGAGGCCGGAATTCTTTGTCACATCCGTAAACGTCCCGTTGCCATTGTTGTGGAACAGACGGTTCTGGCCGTAAGTAGTAATGTAGACGTCGTCAAGCCCGTCGCTGTCGTAATCCCCGACCGCGACCCCGATGCCATATAACTGAATGTCAAGCCCGGCCTGGTGGGTTACATCGGTGAAGGTGCCGTTGCGGTTGTTGCGGTAGAGCTTCATCGTCGTGCGGTGTTGAAAATGCCCCGGCCAGTCTTTCCCGTTGATCAACAGGATGTCAAGCCACCCGTCGTTGTCATAATCAAAGAAAGCACATCCGGAACCCAGGGTTTCCGGAAGATATTTCATCCCGAAGGCGCCGGTGTTGTGATGGAAGAAAACGCCGGCCTGATCGGTGACGTCAACCAGATGAACAGGAAAAGGACGCTTCGAAGAACTCTGAAGCAAAAGGTGCCGCAGTTCTTCCCTGGTGTGCGGTGACTCATAAAGTAAGCCGCCTGCCCCACTCGCGACCCCCAGCCCAGCAAGCACCTTAAGCAAATTCCGACGATTCATTGCCCGCACATTCCAGACCGACCCTCGCGCGTATTTCACAATACTCGTCCCCTGCGATCGAGGGCAAGGGATTTCAAATGCGTAAGTTTTTTTAGAAAGGGTTCTACTGAAATATACGGAGTAGACTAATGGGTAGACACTATACGGACGGTCCGAATCCCCTGCTTTCCAGGACGGCGGCCAACCCAACACACCCACAACCCGCCATACCATATTTAGTTTAAACAAATCTTCGTACTAGTATTAAAAAACCTCTAAAAACATTGAAAAAGAACCTTGCAATTCCCGACTGATCTTCGATAACGTAGGAATCCTCGCGTCGGGTTTTGGGACAAAAAGGGGCGTCTCAGACAACAGGATGAGTGCAGACACTAAAGACGGTGGACGCCGTCGTAAGCTGAACGTAATTTTATTCGTTCTTGGGCTGGCGCTTGTATTCAATGCTGCCTACCTGGCCGCATACGCCACGCCGGATCTCTTCTACGTCATCAATGCCCTTTTACATCCCTTTGTGGGACTTCTCGTCGCCGTTCTCTTCGTGATTTATCTCAAACGGCACCGGGAATATCTGACAAGCCTTTCAGGACGCATTTCTGTAGCACTGCTCGCCGTTTCCGCAGGTTTCGGCATTTACCTTGCCTTCGTCGGGATGACGCGGCCGCACAGCCTCGCGCTCTACCTCCATGTCGGGTTCGCGATTGGCGGCCTGTTCTTCCTGCTGGTTCGCCTCCGTACATGGATGCGTGGCCGGGAAGTGCTGCCTTTCGCCAGGCACGCCTGGCAGATTGCCGGAGTTGGCTTCGTGGGAGCACTGGTTTTCTACGGCGGAGTAGCCCTGTACCATCATTACGACCCCAACCCCAAATACATCATTAAGAATCCGCTCACCGCACCTACGAGCGCATACAAGGAAGGCGGGGGCAAGAACAGCCTGATGTGGCCCAGTTCAGCCCAGACTTCGAACGGCGGGACGATCCCGGCTAAGTTCTTCCTGAATGCAAAAAGCTGCGAGCCGTGCCATAAGGACATCTACCGCGAATGGCACAGCTCGATGCATCATTACTCGTCTTTCAACAATCAGTATTACCGCAAGGCCATCGAATACATGCAGTCCACCGTGGGGATCAAACCCTCGATGTTGTGCGCAGGATGCCACGACCAGGCCGTGGCGTTCACGGACATGATGCAGAAATATCCGATCCGCCAGATCGAGTTCACGCCGGAAGCCCAGGCAGGTCTCAGTTGCATTTCTTGTCATGCCATCGCCCAGGTCGTCAGCACGATGGGGAATGGGGATTATGTCATGAAGTATCCCCCGCTCGACCGGCTCGTAGCCAGCAAGAATCCCCTCGTGCGCAAGATTGCAGACTATGCCGTTATCCTTGACCCCAAGCCACATCGCCACGTCTTTTTCAAGCCCTTTATGCACAAGCGCGCCGAAGTCGCCGAGTTCTGCTCGGTCTGCCACAAGGTGCATCTGGATATCCCCGATAATCATTACCGCTGGGTTCGCGGCTTCGACGATTACGATCACTGGCAGGCCAGTGGTGTTTCAGGCAACAGCGCGAGATCGTTCTACTACCCACCAAAGTCCCTGACCTGTGTAAACTGCCACATGCCCATGGTCCGCTCCAACGACTACGGCAACATCAACGGCTACATCAATTCGCACCGTTTTGTGGCAGCGAATACAGCCGTCCCAACCTCTCATGGCGATACCCGGCAGGTCAAAGACGTTGAGAAATTCCTGAAAGGCGCTGTCAGCGTCGATCTCTTCGCCATTGCTCAGGAACCGAAAGGCGCGTCGGAAAGACCCATCTCGCAGGAGCTGCTAGGTGGAGGGCCGCAGCTTTCCACCATGTTTGCCGTCGGCGAGGAATCGTCCCGCGGGCTCGAGGCCCAGGAGATCACCGCCGTGCCTCCGGCCAAGTTGATGGCGCCTCTCAATCGGGGCGTTGCCTATCTGCGGCGAGGTGAAACAGATCGAGTCGAAGTGGTGGTACGCACCCAGCGCGTGGGGCACTTCTTCCCAGGCGGCACGATTGACGCTTTCGACTGCTGGGTCGAACTCAAGGCGGTGGACAACAAAGGCCACATCATTTTCTGGAGTGGTGAAACGGCTGACGATGGGAAAGGTCCTGTCGATCCCGGAGCCCATTTCTACCGCGCTCTCCAGGTCGATGAACATGGGCACGTCATCAACAAGCGCAACGCCTGGGCGGAGCGGGCCAACGTCTATGTACATTTGATTCCTCCCGGCGCGGCCGACACCGTGCACTTCCGGATAAAGGTCCCGAAAGACTGCGGCAACAAAATCACTTTTACCGCCAAGCTGAATTACCGCAAGTTTGACTGGTGGTTCACCCAGTGGGCTTTTGCGGGCCGGCGCGATCCGTATCAGAAGAATCGCCGTACAACTCCCAATTCCGACAACACGCACTGGATTTTCGATGGCAATCCTGTGCGTGCCGATGTCTCCGCCAAGTACAAGAGAATTCCAAACGTTCCGATCGTCGTGATGTCCAAGGACACCGTGACGATCCCGGTGTTGCCGGCATCCGATC
>JAKASH010000126.1 GCA_021828225.1 Acidobacteriota bacterium
CGTCCTCCACTCGTGAGGATTGAACACTTTGGGCTGGTAAGCTGCGGAACGCCCTTGAGGGGCGGATTGCTGAGGCACTGCTTGCGCCACTTCCGAGGCGAGCGGCGACAGTGATACCAGCGCTGCGGCCGGCATCGTCGTCATGAGCTTCAGAATGTCACGACGCTCGAAACGGACGCCTCTGTTTTTTGCATTGTCCATGTGTCCTCCTCACCTGGTAGCCACGGCATCGCCTTCGTGCCGCGGGCTTTTGTTCTTTTTCAAACTCACAAACCCACGGGACACAAGCCGTCCGGTGGCTACCCGTGCACACCTTTTTCCCATCCCCCACATGCTATATGCCACATGCCACCTACACATTTCCCTTCTTCACCTGATTCGCAATGTATTCCGAGGTGCGCCACGCAAGAGCCATGATGGACAGCGTCGGGTTCTTGTCTGCGAGGCTGACGAAAGGCGCACCATCTGCGACAAAGAGGTTCTTGCAGTCCCAAGCCTGGCAGTGCGAGTTGAGGACCGAAGTTTTTGGATTGTCGCCCATGCGAGCGCCGCCCACTTCGTGAATGCCCTGTCCGCCTTCTGAAATTCCCCACTGCTGTTCGGCCCCGTAAGACTCGAACACTTTGCCGCCGGCGGTCTTGACGATGTCCTGAAAGGTCTCCTGCATATGGCGGGCCATGAGGATTTCATCCTGGCCCCACTTGAAGTGAAACTTCAGAACCGGAATTCCCCACTGATCCGTCACTTTGTTGTCGATTTCACAGTAGCTGTTTTCATTGGGGATCATTTCCCCGCGGCCGTGCAAGCTGATGAACGAGCCGTACAGCTTGCGGCAATTCTCCTTCAGTTTATCTCCGTAGCCGCCGCCCACCAGTTTCTCAGTGCCGCTCAGGATTCCAGGCATAGGCATTCCCCGGCGGCCTCCGCCGAACTCGATGTGATAACCGCGGGAGAAAGGCAGCTCATGCTTTGCCTGCGCCTGGCAATTCCACCAGGGCATGTAGAGATGCATCCCCCCGACGCCATCTTCGTTATGGGCCGGCAGGTCCAACATTTTGGGCACGAAGCCGCTGACGTCGGACATCACGGTGTCCATCAGGTACTTGCCCACCAGTCCACTCGAGTTCGCCAGGCCGTTGGGAAATCTCGCGCTGCGCGAGTTCAGCAGCAAACGGACCGTCTCGCAGGAACTTGCGGCGAGGACAATCACCTTTCCTCGCACCTGAACTTCCTTCCGCGATTTCTTGTCAATGTACGAAACGCCTGTGGCCCGGCCGTCCGGGCCTGTCAGGATTTCTCGCGCCATGGCGTCGGTTCGAATTTCAAGGTTTCCCGTCAGGCGAGCCGGCATGAGCAGCACGACAGGAGAGGAAAAATTAGAACCCAGCCGGCAACAACGGCCGCATTGATCGACGTAATGGCACTCCGGGCGCCCGTTGTGTGGCCGGGTGAGAATCGCAAGCCGGGACGGAATACAGGGGATGTGAATTTTCTGACAGGCCTGCTGGACGAGCAGTTCATAACAGCGCGGAGTAGGCGGAGGCAGAAACTTGCCGTTCGGAAGGTTCTCGATGTTCTCAATCGAACCAAACACCCCAATCAGTTCTTCGGTCTTGTCGTAGTAAGGCGCCAGGTCGTCGTAACTGATGGGCCAGTTGAAACCCTTGCCATCGCGGCTGTAGGGCTTGAAGTCATAGGGGCCGTTCCGGAGAGAAATTCGTCCCCAGGAATTGGTGCGGCCTCCCAGCATGCGAGAACGAAACCACATCCATTTGGTCCCGGGCGCGGAAAGATACGGCTCTCCGGGAACCTGCCAGCCTCCGACCACAGCCATGAAGTAGTCCATCGGGCTCGTAAAATTCCCGCCGCCGCGGTGAGGCGCATCGTACTCCCACTCGAGCCACTTGGAATCTCTGGCCGCATCGTACCAGCCGCCGGCTTCCAGCATCAGGCACTTGGCGCCGGCCTTCGTCAGGTTATAGGCGGCCATCCCGCCGCCAGCCCCTGAGCCGATGATGATGACGTCATAAGTATTGGAAGCGGACATCGAATCTGGCATTGGTCTCTCCTGAGTACCTGCTTCGGCCCTCGGATTTAACGCCGGGCGTTACACCCGGCATGCCGATCTGAAGGGCGGCGCTAATTATTGAAGGCGGACAATGTAAACATTTGTGCGATTGTTTCCCTGGTCATCAAAGGTAATCGTTCCGGAGACTCCACTAAGGTCACGAACCGTTGAGATCTGGTCGCGCACGCGGGCACGGTTCGGCCCAGCTTCACGTACCGCACGCACGACAAGTCGAACGGCATCGTAAGCTTCAGCCGCTGCAGGACTCGGAAAAGTTCCGGTGGCCAGTTGATAACGGCGCACAAAGCTTTCGCGCGCGGGCGATTCAGTCTGCCTGGAGTCTACCGCGTAGATGTCAACGCCCGCAGGGTCTTTTTGTTCCCCCGTGTTATGCTGGGGAAACTTCAGCCCGGAACCTACTTGAGCGGTCTCTTGCGAAAGGTAGATGGGAGTGTGGAATCCGTCAGCCCGAATCACGCGTATCATCTTCCTGGCATTTTCCGGCTCCGTCCAGAAAACAATGGCCTGAGGCGCCTTGGCTTTGATAAGGGCAAGCAAAGAATTGGGATCGGGTTGCAGCGGATTGATGACGAGAGAAGCTGGAGCCGGAACGCCAAGCTGATGAGCGGCCTCCATAAATTCCTGGCCGCCCACGCGCCCGTCGTGATCGCTCCCGGTGACCAGGAGGACGCGTTGGAAGCCACGCACCTGATAAATGTTCCGGGCGATCACCTGCGCCTGCTGAACGTCACTTGGTCCCAGGCGGAAGATCCACGGCATATTGATCTCGGTGGTGGTCGGGTCCGTGGAAAGGGTCAGAGTGGGAACGCCGATCTTGTTGCCGATTTGCTCGCTCAGATGCGCAACCACGCCATCAGCGCAGGTCAGGATGGCAACGACATTTTGCTGAACGACGAGGTGAATGATTTCGTCGCCGAGGAGCCCCCAGGGCGGGACGCTCTCATCGGCGACGTCGAGAGCAAGATGGAGTCCTCGTGACAACGGGCGTCTGGAGGCGTCCTGGAGCGCCATCTTTGCAGCCGCAATGATCGCATCTCCGTCGGCCTTTTGCGGACCATGAACCGGCACAAGGAGGCCGATGCGAATTGTAGGTCCCGGCAGGTCAAATGAGGCTTCTCTTCCCGGCCCATCGTAGCTGACGCCTTTCGATCCGAGGGAAGCGTAAGGGACCGGCGGAGCCTTCTGCTGTGCCCGCGCCGCTGGGGCTGCTCCGAGGATTGCAAGCACGCTTGCAAGTCCCAGAAGCTTTTTCGAAAGGTTGTGAAGCAATTTTCTCATTTCGATTCAAGGCTCCGGAGGGGCAATTGGGCGGGGCTGGAGCAGCACAGGCCTTATCGCATGAATGCCATCGAGTTGCCTTTCCAGTCCGTCCGCTGCTCGGGCCAGTAGACGAAATGCCCATCCTTCACCTTGGCAAAAGTGACCGGAGCAATGTTGTTCAAGGTGTAATCAAAGAACGCCGTGCCGCTCACGCCATGATATGGCTTCATTTCGTACCCGCGCAGGGCGTCCATGATGCGAGCCCGATTGAGCCCCGCCTTCTGAATCGCCGCAATGAGGATGTTCATGCCGTCATAAGCATAAGAAGCATAAGCATCGGGTTCAGTGCGGAAACGCGCCAGGTACTGCTGGCGAAAGGCCAGCCACTTCGGATTACGCCTGGCAGGATCGAGTGCCGAGACCATCACCAGGCCGTTTGCCGCCGTGCCGGCGATCTTCACCACTTGGGGATAAGCTACTCTGCCGCTGCCAAAGACGGGCTGGTTCATCCCCATGGCGCGCATCTGCTTGAGAATCAGGCCGGCCTGTTCCGCATCCCCCCAGATCACGAGCCCATCGATCCCGATGTTCTGCAGCATCCGCAATTGCGTGGAAAAATTCTGTTCACCGGGGTTGAACTTTGCTTCGATCAGCGGCTGGTGACCCATGCGCCGTGCCGTGTTAATAAAGACCTCGTCGCCTAAACGCCCGTAGCGGTTGGTTGCTCGCAGCACGCCGACGCGCGTCAATTTGAGCTGGTTGAAAATGTAATCGGCCAGCGCATAACCCATCTGGCGGTCGTCAGGAAAATTGTGCAAAAGCCACTGAATGCGAGTTTCCGTGACCGTGGGATCACTCGTCGCCGTGTCGACGATTGGAACTTCCAGCTTCAGCGTCGCCCGAAGGGCAATATGGGTCGAGGCGCCGTTGACCGAGCCCAGCATTGCCCATACATGCTGATCGTACCGCATTCTTACGAAGTCCATCGCCGAGGCGCCCCAAAGGGGCAAATCATCGTGAACCTTGAGAGAGAATGGCTTCCCCCGGTAACCGCCGTGCGCGTTGGCCTGATCGATGGCCATCTGGGCGCCATGCAACATGGCAATGCCGTACGGTGAATCAGGATTGCTCTTATCGAGAGGGCCCAGGAAACCGATATTGACGGTCTTCAGCGTGTTCAAGTTGGGATCAGGCACATTCCGTCCCGCGCCGTCGTATGAGAGGGTGTTTGATTCAATGTACCACTCTTGATAAGGCTTCTGAACCGACCCGTAGGGAACTGCCCGCTTCGGCATGTTGGCGTACCGCATGTTGGCAGGCGGCTTTTCCTGGACATTCTTGGATGGGGTAGACTGTGGCCAGGCGGGAACTGCCAGCAGGCAGAATAGCAACGCTGCAATAATTCTAGGTCTCATGGTCACAATCCTCCGTCGGTCTTACCTGGCACCTGCATGCCTCCAAATCGCGAAACTCTGAGGCTCACTTCCTATCTGAAAACCGTCCCAGCCTCGAAGCGCTCATCCGACACTCGCCTTTTCCACAGCACTTTCCACTCGCCCGTGCGCGAACCGGACAATGCTGGCCAGGGTTTCCGGGTCGATGGCCTGGACGGCATCGCATTGAGGACACGCTGAGGCGAGGTCAGCGACTTCAATGATCAAACCCTGGCTGCCAAACTCGATCGCCGCCCGGCTGGCGGGCTCGACCATCGCGGCCACGCCGGTGGCGTGGCTGGGATCCACGATCACCGGCAGAAAGGTGTGCGCCCGAACCGCGGGAATGACGTTCAGATCGAGCACGTAACGAGAATATTCGCCGCCCGCAAAGGCCTTGATGCCACGCTCACACAGGACGATATCCAGATTGCCCTGCTTGGCAATATATTCCGCCGCGCCCAGCCATTCAACCAAGCTGGCGGCCATGCCCCGCTTCAGCAGAACGGGCTTACCCGCGCGGCCTACCTCGGCAAGAAGCGAGTAGTTCTGCATGTTGCGGGAGCCGACCTGGATCATGTCGGCAAATTCCGCCACCTCTTCCACCAGACGCGTGTCCATCGCCTCCGTAACGACCGGCAGGCCTGTTTTTTCGCGCGCCTCGCCCAGGATGCGTAGCCCGTCCCGGCCCGTGCCCTGAAAATCATGCGGCGAAGTGCGCGGCTTATAGGCCCCTCCGCGCAGCATGTCCGCGCCGGCACGCTGGACCGCGCGGGCTACGCTGAGCGTTTGCTCCTGGGTTTCCACGGCACACGGACCGCCGATTACCACCGGGCGTTCGCCGCCGAAGCGCACACCGCGTACTTCGACGACGCGCGTGTCCGTCTCGCCATATTCCGGATGAGCCGTGCGGCACAACAATGGGCAGATCCGCGGCAGATCAGAGAGGCTGACTTGTCCAGCAATTTTCATGGCTGCCCTCCTTTACCCGATTCGACACTCCGAAAAACCAAGAAATGCGAGAAGTGAAACTGCCTCACCGGGTCATCGTGATCCACGATTCCCCGGTGTGCGAGAACTCCCAGCACCATCTTCTACTGCCGCCCTAGTGGTTGTTCGACCCACGGTCAGATTCGAAGATGGCCATGGCCTCCATTTCAATCAGCAGGTCCGGCCGGCACAAAATGGCCTGGATGCCCGTTGACGCCGGGAGCGGGTCGAGTCCCTGCTGCTTGAAGAATTCGGTGCGAATTTCGTTGAAGGCCGCGTAATCGCGCTCGATGTCCCGAAGGTAGCAGGTGGTCCGAACGATATCTTTCCACGAAGCGCCCTCGGCCTCCAGCAGGGCCGTTATATTCTGGTAGGCGCGCCACGTCTGCGCCCGGAAATCCCCTTCGTGAATGCTCCGCCCGTATTCGTCTACACTGGCGGTCCCTGAAATCAGAAGGATCGTCACGCCCTTGATGTCGAGGCGCAAGCCCCGCGAAAACGACGAAGGGCGCTCGTAACAGTAAGCTTCATTCAGAGCCTGAGGCGCGCTGATTGCCTTCTTCGAGACCGGTTTGTGAGTTTCTTTCACTGTGATCACATCAGCGTCTGTTTGCGGCTGACTCATTGCGTTGTTCCTCCTTGTCGGACTGGCGAATGCCGTGGCTTAGACCACCGGCCGTGGCAACCCAGATGTCTTTGCCTTGAAAAGCCATGTTGAGAATGTAGTTATGCGGAAGGGATGTAGGCGTTTCAATCTTGCTCTTCTTGCCGTCCGGCTGGGTGATAATAATCTCCCCGCGGCCAGCCTTCTCAACCTTCGCTGCGTCGAGAGCATGCCAATCCGCAGGCCGGTAGGTAACCCATGTTTTCGTCTTGTAATCAAGTTCACTGAGGCCCTTTTGCGTACACGCCCACACATCGTTGCCGCGCGTCTGAACTCCGTTGATAAAGTCGGAGGCCAAGCCACTGTCTTTGGTCAGGTAGTTATGCCAGCTTCGTCCGTCGTATCCGCTGAGGCCGAAGTAGGTGCCGGCCCAAAACATCTTTGTTTCATCGTTGTAGGCAATGCTGCTGACGATCATGTGGATAAGGCCCTGGTCTCGGTACAAAACGATTTCCATTGAGCCGTCCGGGTCGGTGTAGGGCTTCCAATAATGGTGGGCAAGGTCATAGACAAGCACTCCCCCTCCCCACACGCCCAAGTAAACTTTCCTCTTGCTGAGCGCGACGGAATACGACCACGGTTCGTCAAAGGGAGCGTTCGTCTCGTTGAAAATCGACCAGTCTCCCGTCTCAGTATTCAGGCGGCTGACGCCGGCGGCGGTCGCAGCCCAGACGTACTTCCCCTGGATTGCCACGCTGTAAACCAGATCGTTTGCCAACCCGCTGGTCAGGTTCGTGTAGTTCTTGAACTGGCCTGCGGAGTACCGGCTAAGCCCGCCGAAGGTTCCAGCCCAAACCTCGCCGGTCTGCTTGTCCACTGCAACCGACATCACCGCCTGGCCCGCCAGACCGTCCGCAGGGGTAAACACCTTTTTCACGCGTCCATTCTCTATCAGCACCAAGCCGCGCGAGGTTCCCGCCCAGATCCGGTTGCCGTCTACGGCCACGCAGTACACTTCCCCTTCCGGGAAGCCGTTGGCGGTAGTGTAATTGATCCATTTCGTGTAAAGCGGAGGGGCCTGTGCCCCAACGCTTGTGGCGGCCAGAACCAGCAACCCTGCGCCCAATAAGAAGCACACACGCAACGAATTTTTCATCGGTCCCTCCAGAGCGGTTCGCTCTGCAAACAAGCGAAATCCCTGTTCGCTTATAAGGTCTTTAAAAACTCGATCAGGTCGTTCAGCTGCACTTTGTTCATGTCGGAAGTGATTCCGTGTTTATCATCTGGGTTAAGCTTCGTCCAAATTTCCTCCAGCGACAGCGCCTCGCCGTTATGGAGATACGGAGGCCTCATGTAGACTCCTTGCAACTGCGGC
>JAKASH010000127.1 GCA_021828225.1 Acidobacteriota bacterium
AGCACCCCGACTTCAAGACTGTGGGACGATCGGTTTGGTAGCCGCGACACTGTAGTATGTCGCAGGTTTTCAATTGCCGTGGTGAAAAGTCCCGCAACGGTGAAAACACCGTCGCGGCTACCCGTGCGGCGGCCACAAGACCCGGCCCCACGAAAGGGCCGGGGGTCGGCATTGGAGATTTCGGGCAAGCGCTGCAATGGCCGGCGGTGAGGACACCGCCGCTACAGTTATGCGGGTTTGACTTTAGCTTTGTGGGCAGAATAAGATAGGGCCAGAAAGTGGCGGCCGACGGCGATGGCAAAAACAGTCAAACCGGGCGAACGGAAGGCCGGCGCACTGAAGGAGCGTCAGGAGAAGTTCACCACGCTTTCGGGCGTTCCGGTTGAGCCGCTTTACACCGAAGACGACCTCAAAGATTTCAGCTACAGGCGCGACCTAAGCGATCCGGGCGAATTCCCTTACACGCGCGGCATTCACCGCACCATGTACCGCGGCAAGCTCTGGACGATGCGCCAGTTTTCCGGCTTTGGCAGTCCGAAAGACACCAACCAGCGCCTGCATTACCTGTTGAAACAGGGCCAGACGGGGCTTTCCATCGCCTTTGATTTGCCGACCCTGATGGGCTACGATTCCGACCATCCGCTGGCCGAAGGCGAAGTGGGCAAATGCGGGGTTGCGGTGTCATCGCTGGCCGACATGGAGACGCTGCTGGAGGGGCTGCCGCTTGAGCGCGTGACCACTTCCATGACCATCAATTCCCCGGCGGCCATGATCTGGGCCATGTACCTGGTGGCGGCGGAGAAGAACGGCGCCGACTGGAAGCACATCTCCGGCACGCTGCAGAACGACATTCTGAAGGAATACATCGCCCAGAAGGAATACATCTTTCCGCCTGCGCCGTCGATGCGCCTGGTGGTGGATTCCATCCTGTTCAGCGAGAGAGAGACGCCGCGCTGGAATCCGATTTCCATCAGCGGCTATCACATTCGCGAGGCCGGTTCGACGGCGGTGCAGGAGCTGGCCTTCACTCTGCGCGACGGAATCGAATACGTGCAATGGGTGCGGCTGGCGGGGCTGGACGTGGACGACTTTGCGCCGCGGCTGAGTTTCTTTTTCAATTCGCACAACGATCTTTTTGAGGAAATTGCCAAGTTCCGGGCGGCGCGCAAGATCTGGGCGACGGTGATGCGCAAACGCTTCGGGGCGCAGAATCCGCGCTCGTGGCTCTGCCGGTTTCATACCCAGACGGCGGGATGCTCGCTGACCGCGCAACAGCCTTACAACAACGTGGTGCGGACCACCATCCAGGCGCTGGCCGGAGTGCTGGGCGGAACACAGTCTCTCCATACGAATTCGCTGGACGAGGCCTGGGCGCTGCCAACCGAGCACGCCGCGACCCTGGCGCTGCGCACGCAACAGGTGATCGCGCACGAAAGCGGCGTGGCCAACACGGCCGACCCGCTGGGCGGTTCGTACTTCCTCGAAAAGCTGACGCTCGACACCGAGCGTGCCTGCTACGAGTACTTCGACAAGATTGACGCTCTGGGCGGCATGGTGGCCGCGATCGAAAAGGGCTTTCCGCAGAAAGAGATTCACGAGGCCGCTTACGCCTACCAGCGGGCGGTCGAACACAAGGAAAAGATTATTGTGGGCGTAAACGATTTCGTTGCGGAAGAGGAGCGGCCCGTCGATATCCTGGTGATCGACGAGAGCATTGCCAAACACCAGCGCGAGAAGCTGGCCGAACTAAAAGAGAAACGCGACAACGCGCGCGTCCAGTCGGCCCTTGAGTCGCTGGGGAGTGCCGCCGCAACCGACCGGAACCTGATGCCCAATATCCTGGAATGCGTGCGCGCATACGCAACACTGGGCGAAATGTGCGACGTGCTGCGCAAGGTTTTTGGGACATACGAAGAACCCGCGTTCCGGTAAAATGATTCTGAGCGAGATGACAGTAGATCCCTCGCGGAGTCTGCGCTGAGCAGAAAAGCAGATTCCGCGCTGCGCTCGGAATGGCACCGCGAAGGGATCGAATGACGAATGAAGGGGTTGGGGCAATCACTCGATGACTCAATCACGCAATCGCTCAATCATTCAATGGATCAATGAATATGCCTGATCGACGGATTCGCGTTATTGTTGCCAAGCCGGGCTTGGACGGGCACGACCGGGGCGCCAAGATTGTGGCCCGCGCTCTGCGTGACGCCGGCATGGAAGTGATCTACACCGGGCTGCGCCAGACTCCGGAGCAGATATCGAGCGCAGCGGTCCAGGAAGACGTGGATGTTGTCGGGATCTCGATCCTATCCGGCGCGCACAACACCATCATTCCCCGTATCTGCCAGTTGCTGCGAGACGCAGAGATGCAGGACGTTCTGGTGATTGTGGGCGGAATCATTCCGGATGAAGATATCGCCAAGCTGAAAGAAGCAGGGGTTGCGGCGGTGTTTCAGCCGGGCGCCTCCACTCAGGAGATTGTGGATTTCATCCGCAGCCACGTGAAGCAAGCCGCGTGACGGCCCTTCCCCAAAATTCCACTGAAAGGTTTTCCCCTTGCCACGGTCGGTTGTCGAAACCCGAGTGAATCGCGACTCGGCGGGGTTCCAGGAAAACACCCGCCGAATGAAGGAACTCGTCAGCGAGATCCTCAACCAGGAGGAGGCCATCCGCGAAGGCGGCGGAGCGAAGGCCGTCGAATCGCAGCACAAGAAGGGCCGGCTGACGGCGCGAGAGCGCATTGCCCTGCTCATCGATCCCAGAAGCGACTTCTTCGAACTGAGCATTTATGCAGCCTTTGAGATGTATGAGGAGTGGGGCGGCGCACCCGCAGCAGGCGTGATCACCGGGCTGGGGCGCATCCACGGGCGGCTGGCGATGATTGTGGCAAACGATGCCACAGTGAAAGCCGGCGCGTTCTTTCCCATGACCGCCAAGAAGGTCCTGCGCGCGCAGCAGATCGCCATCGACAATCGGATTCCCACAATTTACCTGGTGGACTCGGCCGGGATTTTTCTGCCGCTGCAGGAAGACGTTTTCCCCGACACCGACGATTTTGGCCGCGTGTTTCGGCACAACGCCGTGATGAGCGCCATGGGCATTCCACAGATCACGGCCATCATGGGCATGTGTGTGGCGGGCGGCGCTTACCTGCCCGTGATGTGCGACCACATTCTGATGACCGAAGGCAGCGGGCTTTTTCTCGCCGGACCGGCGCTGGTGCAGGCGGCCATCGGACAGAAGACTTCGGCGGAAGAACTGGGCGGCGCAAAGATGCACGCGCAGATCAGCGGCACGGTGGATTTCCGCGAACCGGACGACCAGAGCTGCATCGCAAGAGTTCGAGCTTTGGTTGATAAAATGGGCCACAAGCCGTTGGCAGCATTTGACAAACAGTCAGCGGAGTCGCCCGCTTATCCGGCGGAGGAAATCTACGGCATCTTTTCCGGCGAGGCCACGGCGCAATACGACATGCGGGAAATTCTGGCCCGCGTGGTGGACGGCAGCAACTTTGAGGAATACCGCGCTGAGTATGGCCGGACACTGCTGTGCGGCTATGCAAGGATCGGCGGCTGGGCGGTGGGCATTGTGGCCAATCAAAAGAAGTCGGTCCAGACCGTTTCCCACGAAAGCGGAGAAAAACGCATCCACTTTGGCGGCGTGATCTATACCGAATCGGCGGAGAAGGCGGCGCGCTTCATCATGGATTGCAACCAGAACACGGTGCCGCTGATCTTTTTCCACGACGTGAATGGATTCATGGTGGGCAAGGAAGCCGAATGGAGCGGCATTATCCGCGCCGGAGCCAAGATGGTGAATGCCGTCTCCAACAGCGTTGTTCCCAAGGTCACCGTTATCTGCGGAGGGAGCTTCGGCGCCGGCCATTACGCCATGTGCGGCAAGGCGTACGATCCGCGGTTCATCTTTGCCTGGCCCACCGCGCGCTACGCCGTGATGAGCGGTGATTCGGCCGCAAACACGCTGGTGGAAATCAAAGTCAAACAACTGGAACGCAGCGGGAAGAAATTGAGCGAAGAGGAAAAGCAGGAAATGCTCCGGTCGGTTCGCGCTACTTACGAGCATCAGTCCGATCCACGCTATGGGGCAGCGCGGCTGTGGGTGGACGCCATCATCGATCCGGCCGAAACGCGGGAAGCACTGATCTGGGCGCTCGAAGCTGCTGCGCTGAATCCAGAGGTGAAGGAGTTCAAGACCGGCGTGTTGCAAACATAAGAGCATCCTCTCGCAAAGGCGCTAAGGCGCAAAGAAACGGAAAACTTTCAATTGGGAATTCATACGGAATCGAGAAGATCAGCTTGCCGGATTTCGATTTGGAAAGCCTTGAGTGAGTTGATATCTCCGGCGTCATCATCTGGCGCGGAGGACAGGAGCTTTGCGCCTTGGCGCCTTTGCGTGAGGATGCTTTTCCCATGACCGAAAACGACATTGCAACACAGATTGTCGATGCTGCCTATAAGATTCACACGACGCTGGGGCCGGGCCTGCTCGAATCTGTTTACGAAGCTGTGATGGCGGAGGAACCGGCGCGGCGGAGATTGCGTGTCGTCCGCCAGCAGGCGATTCCTGTGGTTTATGAAAATGTCCATCTGGAAGTCGGCTTCCGCGCTGACCTGATTGTGGAGGGGAAGGTCATTATTGAGATCAAGTCGGTCGAAGCGATCGCACCCGTTCACAAGAAGCAACTTCTGACTTATCTCCGGCTGGCGGATAAGCGGCTTGGGATCCTCATCAACTTCGATGTGGAACTCATCAGAGATGGGATCAGTCGCGTTGTCAATCGTTTAAAAGAATAAAAGCTTGCTCACGCAAAGGCGCAGAGGCGCAAAGAAAAACTAAAGGAAAAGGTGAATGGAGACAGTCAAAATTATTGAATGCCCGCGCGATGCCTGGCAGGGGCTTGAGAAGATTATTCCGGCCGAAGTTAAGGCGGACTACCTCGGAAAACTGATTCGGGCCGGTTTCAGGCATCTGGACGCGGTCAGCTTTGTGGCGCCGAAGTTCGTTCCGCAGATGGCCGACAGCGAACAGGTGATGGAAAAACTCGCAGACGTTTTGCAGGCTGCGACGAACGGGACTACGCCTGAAATCATCGGAATCGTTGTGAATGAGAAGGGCATGGAGCGCGCGCTGAAAACGCCGGGAGTGACCACGCTGGGATATCCTTACTCGATCTCTGCAAATTTCCGACGGCAGAATGCCAACATGTCGTTGCGCGAGTCACGCGAAGTGGTGGAGAAAATCCAACGCGAAACTCAGAAGGCCGGACGCGACCTGGTGGTTTATATTTCGATGGCCTTCGGCAATCCTTTCGCGGAGCCTTGGGGCCCCGAGATCGTCGAAGACGCCATCGAGTGGCTGAAGGGTCTTGGCGTAAGGACCGTCTCCCTGGCTGACACGGTCGGCGTGTCGACAGCTAAAGAAGTGGGTGAACTTTTTGGGAATTTGAAAAAGTATTCTAAGGACTTGGAAATTGGGGTTCATTTGCACAGCCGCGCCGAAGGAGCTGCGGAAAAAGTCCTGGCCGCTTATGAGGCCGGTTGCCGCCGGTTTGATTCCGCGCTGACAGGTCTCGGTGGCTGTCCTTTTGCCGGCGACGAACTGGTCGGAAACATCCCAACCGAGATTGTGGTTTCAACGCTCGCCGAACGCGGCGTCCAGATCGGCATCGAGCCGTGGGCCATGTTGTCAGCCATCGAGGCAACCAAAGAGATTCGCAAGCAGTATGCGGAATGATGAGGGAAAGCTAAGCCAATGCCTTACAACACCATAAAGGTCGAGATCGAAGAAGCAGTCAGCACCATCACCCTCAATCGGCCTGACAAATGCAACGCCATATCTCCAAAGATGATAGCGGAATTACTTCAAGCGTTGGATGAAGTCGAGAACGGCCCGGCCCGGACTCTTATCCTGACCGGGGCGGGCAAGGCCTTTTGTGCCGGCATGGACTTGCAAGCTCTCAAGGATTTCCGCTCGCAGTCTGATTCTGAGATCATCGCGGATGCCCGGCAAATTGCCAGCCTATTCCAGCGCATTTACGCTTTTCCACAGCCAACCATCGCGGCGGTGAATGGCGCGGCCATCGCGGGCGGCTGCGGCTTGGCAACACTGTGCGACTTCACGCTGGCTGTTCCGGAAGCGAAGTTTGGTTACACCGAAGTGCGCGTAGGCTTCATTCCCGCCATTGTTTCATCCTACGTCGTCCGCCAGGTGGGAGAGAAGCGGGCGCGCGATCTGCTCCTGTCCGGGCGCATCTTCGGCGCCACTGAAGCGCAGGCCATGGGCCTGGTTAATGAAATTGTCGAACCGGACAATCTGCTTTCCCGCGTACGCGAGCTGGCGCGGTTGCTCGCCGAAATGAGCCCGGTAGCTCTTGCCCATACCAAGCGCCTCCTGCTCAAGTTTTCCGAAGAAGAGATCAACCGCGAGACCGAAATGGCCATTGAAGCCAGCGCTCGCGTCCGCACCACCGCCGACTTCCGCGAAGGGCTGGCGGCATTCCTTGAAAAACGCAAGCCGGAGTGGCACGGCGAATAGTGGGTCTCTGTCGCTGCGCTACGACCTTCGAAACCGCGAAAACAACTAAACACTATGGAGTTAGGCAGCAACTCAGTCGGAAGCGTGGAATTCCCGTAAAAAGTGTCTTATCCTTTGGATGGGAGCACGAACTGCTCGAGGTCAAAAATGAAGAAGGTAAGGTTCACGTACTGGCAAGACGGCGACTATTACCTCGGATTCCTCAACGACTATCCCGACTATCAGACTCAGGCCTTCTCCAAGGAAGAGTTGGTCAAGAACCTCAAAGACTTGCTGGTTGATCTGGAATCCGGCGAAGTCCCATACGTGCGAAAAGTTGAAGAACTGGTGCTGACGGATTGAAAAGACGCGACCTCGTCAGGAAGCTGGAAGAACTCGGTTGCGTGCTGGTCCGCCATGGGGCAAGCCACGACTGGTTCACCAACCCTAAAACAAAAAGGTCCCAGCCAGTACCCCGCCATAGCGAGATTCATGAAGGGCTTGCCAAATCCATTATCAAGAAGCTCAGCGAGGAGTAGCAAATTCTCCCTCTGACCTTTTTCAGCGGACAGTAGAGGAATCGGTTTTTAGTCCTGGTTTGCACTTGCCGCGCCACCGACGACATCCGCATATTATTCCCAATCAACTCCGCCAGCGGAGTGTTGTGGGGCCTTCGATGGGATGCTCCATGGGTTGGCCAGTTTGTTTGGACTTGAGGTAAGCGGCTTTCAACTGGAAGTACCACTTGGCCGGGCGGTCGGCGTCGTCGATCAGCATCAGGGGCGGATTATATTGCAGGCCCAACGCCTGTTTCTCCATGGTGCGCTGGTCCTGGGCGACAAACTTGTTCCCGAAGAACCGAAGAATGGACGTCATGAAGGGCACATGGCGGAATGCATTCCAGGCCGCGCAGACGTCGATCCGGCAGCGGGAAGCCGTGATGGGCGTGACGGTGGTCCGGCTTGAGAACCAGTACTTGCCGCAGTGAATCTCCTCAAAGCGCATGTTGGGTAGTACAAACTCGATGGTGGTGGTGATGGGATTGCCATAGACGCCGAGCAGCTTGTAGGCGGCGCTGTTGGCCGAAGGCGAATGCGCCTTGATGCGGAACCCGTTGGGAATCGGTTCAAAGATTTTCTCTTTTTCGTGAATGCTGCCGCGCTTCCGCCACCACCAGGACTGGTGCACAAAGGGCCCGTGC
>JAKASH010000128.1 GCA_021828225.1 Acidobacteriota bacterium
CGATCTCCGATCCCATCGTTCACGGCGCCGCGAAATCGCTGCTTGCATCCCACGTACTTCTCTGTCGCCTGCACTGAAGCATGCCCCAACACAAATTGAATTTGCTCCATCTCTCTGCGAGCGGTGTGACACAAGCGGGCGCATGACCGGCATAGGTCGCGCGGGGCGAGGCTGGCGAGGTTCAGCCCGGCAGCGTATTCCCTGATGACATGCCACACCACTCTCTCTATGTTGACGAGCAGACGGCGGAAGCCGGTGTGGGAACGGCCCGCCTGGCCCAAGACGAAGCAACGCTCGGACCGTTCGAAGTGCCCGTTATCAATCTACATTGATCCAATCGGGCCGCACAGTTTAGCAATAAGCCATGGGGTAGAGGTTGTGCGGCCCTAACCTGTGCATCGATCCCCCCAAAACCGGAACGGGACATTCGGTGTATTGGCCGGGCTTGATCAGGCAAGCACGTGCCGAACCGCCGTCAGCAGCCGGACGGGACCGACAAGACCGGATTCCAGAAGTGGCGAATCCTTGTCGAAGTGTTTCCAGGTGGCGAAAGTGACGCGTCCGCCCGGCGGCTTGGGCTTGCCTTCAACATACCACTGCGGTGGTTTCTTGATGGCCATAAAAACGCAGTTCAACTTACGAATTCAGGTTCAAGCCTCCGTCGGATGAACTTGGCTCACCCCCGCAACCCCACACGGGCCTTCACGGGGCGTCGAATATGACAACGCCGGGCTGACGATAGCGAACGTTATTGCCTTTGTCCTGGCGGGCAAGACGATCGCTCACGCGACGTCGGTGATCGTGCGCGGCATCATCACTTCGGGCGAAGCCGTGTTTCTGCAATCTCAGCCAGTCCATCCGCAGTCTCAGTGGTCAAGCAACTGCAAGATGAGCATCGCGGTCCGGGGAAGATGGAAAGGATCCTTGACAGGGAGCGCAATCACCTCATCGGTGGGCTGGCCCTCTCGCGTGAGGCGCTGTCTCCACTCGCCGACGCCAAGCATCGGAAAGTGCGCCAACGACCATTCTTCAACCTCGTCATACCATTCGGCGCACCATGGCTCACCGGTCAGCCGATGAGCGAGCAGCAGCGCATATAACGTTTCCGTGTGAGGCCACCAGAGTTTTTTCTCGGCGTGCGGAAGATAGGGCTCTCGGCCCTCGGCGTCAATCCCAAGAAAAATCCCTCCATACTTCTGGTCCCAGCCCGCCTCCAGATGCCATCGGATCACTTCGGCCGCCCGGCGAATGAGACCCTGATTCCCCCGGCTTCGCGCCCGATGCATCACGAACCACATGGACTCGATGGCGTGGCCAGGCATCACGAAAGTCCCGGCTGGCGGAGGCAGTTCCTCATATTGGCCTGTAAGGAATTCCAGAAGAAGCTTCCGATCCGGCCGCACAAAATACCTCATCACGCGACCGGCATACATATCCGCCACCTCCGCAAGGGCCGCGTCGCCCGTCGTCTGCGCCAGTTCACCCGCGACCTCTGTCATGATCATCGGCACGCCATGGCTCTTCCAGCCGGGCGGCAACGCGTAGGGCGCTGTTTCGTGGAAATCCTGCTCCTCAGTTCTCCGGCGCACACGCTCGAAAGTTGAGCGGGCCAGAGAGAGGATCCTCGCATCGGGAACAGCCCGGAAGTATTCGCTGAAACCGTAAACAACGAAGCAATCGGTATAGACGCTGGTCGCGCCTTCGATCACTCCGCCCGCGCGGCGGGTGCGAAAGACCCATCGGCCTTGAGCATCGCGGCCGTGCGCCAGCAGGAACCTGACGGAATTTTCCGCGACTCTCAAAAATTCAGGCCGCTTTTCGACACGATTGTAGAGCGCCGCGAATGTCCACACCGAGCGCGCCTGCGACCACATGAACTTGTCGCCGCTTACCGGCGAGCCGTCTTCGGTCATGCAAGACAGCACGCCGCCGCACTCCCAATCGATGCCATGCTTCAGCCAAAAGGGAATGACGCCTTCGAGTAGGAGGCGGCGAAAGCGGTCGCGGATCTGTCGCTCATTCACAGCGCACCGTCAGATTGGCCACCACCGTCAATTCGCAGCTTGAATTGACTGTTGGTTTTTGATCCGGATAAAAGCCTGCAACCACGGAAGTGCCGTTACTCCCGCACGGTTCGCGACCAATGGGAATCAACTCCAGGTGATAGGATGTCGGCGACGGCGCGACCCGTAAGGCTTGTGGCGGTGTTGAACGCGTTGGCGCTACCTTTGGAGTTAGGGTTGGCTCCGTCGTTCAGCAGGCCAAAGGATTTGCCATTCTCGCGGTTCACGATGAATGAGTCGAACTGCCGGACGGCGCGCGCGATGCGCGGGTCATGATCCACATGATCGTAGTACCAGATAAGATAATCAATGATTCCGGGGCTGCGCGTCCGATCCCAGCTCGTTCGTCCGAGTTTTGACCACGTCCCGTTGGCGAGCTGGGTCCGAAGCAGGAATTCGATGTTGGGCCGGACTGCTTTTTCAATCCAGGTTTCCCACTTTGGGTTGCCGCAGTGCAGGTCAAAAGAGAGAATGCCTTCACCCACGTAGGCTGATGTGCCGTACGTCGAGGCGTTCCATAGGTGGTAATCATTCAACGCGTTCTCCTGTTGGGTCCAATCAGCTCCTTCCATCGCTAGAATATAGGGAATATTGCCGTCGCTGCGCATGGTGCTGAGGACCCAGCGGAGGGCGTGATACGCAACTTCGCGGTACTGGTCTTGCTTCGTCAGATGATACATCCAGGTGAAAATCTCACCCCCCGTCAGCGCCGACGACAGCGTGTATTGGTCATAAATCGGCCCGACTAAAGTTTCGCCGTGGACATGCCGCCAACCTGTGCCGAGTGCGCCGTTGGGGTGAATCATGCCGTCTTTCTCGATCGAGGCTACGTAGCGCTTGACCGCAGCGAAATACTTTTTCTGGCGCTCGCGGTCCACGTGCTTGTAAAGCGCGACGAGCAGCCCCAGCGCGCTGCCGGTATCGGCCAGATAGACAGGGCCGTAGCCCGTCGCCCAGAAGCCATTCGGCATCTGCTTGCTGAGGAGGTAGTCGCCATAAGCGACTGCCGTATCCAGGTAGCGGCGATCGCCGAAGATTTCGTATCCAGCGACGAGTGTCCGCATGTAATAGCCGCCGATGTAAATCGTCGGAAATCGGCTCTTTTCCTTGACAATAAAGTCGCACAGGTTCTTCAGAAGTTGGCGAGTTTCGACACAGCCTTGCTCGGAGCAAAAGGGATCGCGCTGCGGCGTTGTCGCGGACGATAGAAGTGAAGGGCATAGGAGGAGCGCAGCGAACAAGACGATCGAACGCGCGGCAACTCCCTTGAACATAGATCATCCTCCCTTGAAAAGTCATTAAAGCTATCAGCCATCGGCGTTCACCCGACAGCCTTTAGTCGAGTGCCGCTGACCACCCCAACGTCCCGATGGCGACAAGTAATACGGCCAAGCCCGCGCCCATCCAAACTCTTTCCGAGCCGGAAGAATGTTTCCATTCGCCGGCGATGATGCCGCAAGCGTTGGCCGTCAGCAGACCGGTGACAAGGCTCAAGGGCCATCCGATGGCAGGGCCAAGTTTACCGAGGTCGGGAGCGGCTGCGCCGTAGACAAATGTGTTTCCGCCCCAAAGCAAGCCCATCAGAATCGTCAGGCCATAAAGCGGGGCGGATTTAGGCTGGGCATATTTCAGCCAACTCCGATTTTTCTTGAAAAGGTAGGCGCAGAAGACCAGGTTCGCGATGGCGCCTCCTCCCAGCATCAGCAGCCAGATGAGATTAGACCCTGCGAACGCGCTGTTGCCCAGGCGAACCGCCGAGCGGATGATCCCCTGAGCCGAACTGTAACCGATATTGAACACCGCCGAAAGCACGCCCGCACCGCCGCAGAGCAATAATCCAATCCAGAACGGGCGCGCTTTCCCTACCATTTCCCGGACTCCATTCCCCTCCCGGTTTTTCTGGCTTCGCTCTTTCAATTTCCCAGCGTGACCACAAAAAACGCTGCCCACAATCGCGATGGCGGTGCCCGCTACGATCGCTTCGCCTTGCCTTTGGAAAAGGCGGCCAGGAGCCAGAACAAGAATCGGCAAAACCGAACCGAGAGACGAGCTGATCGCCAGGACAAAAGTATTGGCCAGGGAGATTCCGATGGCGCTCACGCCTTGGCCGAACATGATCGCACCGAATCCCCAGGCGAAGCCGCAAAGGGAGGCAAGGACGATGCCGCGCGCCGGCGCTTCACGAAACGCCTCAAGCACGTGCGAAGCGCTTGCCGCCACAATGACGACTGGCATCAGAATGCAAGAAACCAGGATGAACAGAGCCCAGACGTTTTCCCACGACCACCGCCCAAGATATCGCATGGGCAAAGTGAACGTTCCGTTCATTAGGCCGGCAACAACGGCCAACGTAATGCCGAGGGTCAAAGCAGAACTTGTGGGGTTCATGGTTTCTAATCCCAAACGGAGAGATTTGGATCGTTAGACCCCGAGGGGTCACTTTTCTGCTGTGCATTCGGCGGAGGAAGAATTTCACTCAGGTGGCACGATTCGAAGCCCATCCGCGCGTTCTTCCTCCGCCGTTGCCGAACAATCACCTTCTAACGATCGCCGCGGGGCCAGCGGCCCAGAGCGAGTATTTGTTCATTGGCCGTTGAATCCGGGGTCAAACAACAGCCTTTGGGGGCCGTAAGAGCCACCCGTCAGGCTGGTTTCCAAATCAATCACCGTCGGGACCCCTTCGAGCCTCAGCTCGTCAAACCACCACGCACTTGTATATTTAACAAAGGGCGATAGCGCCAGGTTGCCGTCCGTCAGCATCACGTAGTGGCCAAAGCCGCCCGATGGCCACATCAGAAGGCCGAAGGGTGTCGGGTGATCCGGAACGCTGTTCTTGACCAGGATACGAAAGTTGTAGAGGACGCCGTAGTTTCCGACGTCATAGATTTTCACCCCGCCGTCCACCGCGTCCACGCCCTTTTCGTATTCTCCGGGCATAGCCTGCGCGAGAGCAGTGTCCACGCCCAAAACCTGAAGGCCACGCGCAGTTGAGATGGCAAAGGAACCGAAACGGTCAAAGTGCGGGAACGTGCCCCGAGTGGGGCGCGGGGCTGCAAGAATCGGAACCGTGGTCGGGTCAGAGGGTGCCTGCCCACTGTAAGCCAGGGTCGTTACCGTCGCTCCGCCATAACCGAAACCGGCGGGCAGAGCGGGTTCGTTTACGAATTCCCCGTCCGCGTTGAAAGGCGACGGATTGAGATCCTGAAGCAAGGCCAGCGGCACCGCCGTCATTTCCGCTCCGTCCGGGAGAGTGATGAGGGCATATTGCAGAATTGCCGAGGCCGTATCACCCACCGGAACACTTTGCACGCTCCAGTACGTTTGGCCCGACGGCAGGCTGGCCAGGAAACTGACGGCCTGATGACTACCCAGAAATCCGGAAAGCGCCGCTTGCCCCGCAAGGTCGGGAAAGACGCTGAGGCCCCGGCCTTGACCGATCGCAAACAGAAGCTCCGACTGATCCGTCGTATTGGTGAGAGCGACTCCAATATTCAGTTTCCCGGAAGTTTTGTTTTGGTGATGGTAAAAAACGCGAAATTCGCCTTCGACCTGGTCGCGGTACATCGCGCCAGGCAGGTCCATTGTGTCGTTAAGGATTTCCGGAGCGTCGGAGAAAATGAGCGGACCGCCCTCCGGAGTGAGCACAGGCAGGGGAATAGGAGTGCGGGCTCCCAAGCTGGTGATGGGAACCACGCCACCCAGGGTCGCTTGCTGTGCCTCCCCAACTCCAGGGCACACGAAGAGCAAGACGAAAGACAAAGCAAGAAACCAATTTGGAGCAAGCAGCTTCCGCATGATGATGGATCTCCCTTCACTACTCTATCCCTTTTCGGTTCCAAACGCGGTCAGAATGTTGAGCAACGCCTCGGATGCGCTGAGCTTCTCCACAATCTTCACACCGTCATGATTCGCCCGTTTCTTTCCGAAGTTCATTCAGGCGTTCCTTCAAGCGCTCGGTCAGCTCGCTATAGCGAGGGTTGCCGTACAGGTTTTGAAGCTCGTGAGGATCTTCCTGAAGGTCATACAGCTCCCATTCCGTGGGGCGCTCCTCGTAATACTCCAGGATTTTGTAGCGTTCGGTTCGGACGCCGTGGCTCTTGGGAACCATGTTGGAACCGGGATATTCGTAATAGGAATAGAGCCAATCCTTGCGCCAGCCCGCGTTGTTCCCGCGGATTAGCGGAACGATGCTTCGCCCCTGCATACGTGATGGAATCTTGACCCCCGCCAGATCCAGAACGGTGGGCGCGATATCAATGTTGAGGACCATCTCGTCAATCATCGTCCCGGGCTTTATCAGCTTCGGGTAGCGGATCCCCAGCGGAATGCGGATGGAAGGCTCGTACATGAGGCGTTTATCAATCAGATGCCACTCGCCGAGAAAATAACCGTGATCCGCCATGTTGAGGATCACGGTTTGGTCCAGCTTGCCGGTTTCCTTGAGAATCTTCATAACGCGCCCCATGTAGCCGTCCGCTTCCACCACGCCCGTATTGTGGTTTTTGACCATCTGCTCCAGTGAGGCGCAGTACTCGAACGTTCCCAGCTTGTTATCTGCATCGGCAACCGCTTTGGATTTGTCCGGATAACCTTTCAAGTCGTCGTCAAAGGTTTCGGGCTTCGGCACAAAGACACCGTTATAAAGGTTCTGGTAACGCCGCTGGCGAATCCCCTCGCCATGCGGCTCCTTAAACCAGACAAACAGGCAGAACGGCTTTTCGCGTTTCCCTTGCAGCCAGTTAATGGCGGCGTCGGTCACGAAGTCATCGAGATAGCCTAGATACTGGCGGTCAGGCCCTACGTGTCCGTACCAACCCTCGGCAATATAGGCATTGAGGTTGGGCTCAAAGTAGTACCCGAAGTAGTAGTCCCAGTAGTGATCGCGCAGAGCATTCTTGATGTGTGCCTTACCACAGAAGGCAACTTCGTATCCTGCCTCATGAAGGTAATCCGAGATGATTTTCACTCCAGGGGCCAGCGGGCGATCCTTGTTGTCAATGACCCCGTTGCTTCGTGAGTAGAGTCCTGTCAGCGTCGCGGCGCGGCCGGGCGCGCAGAGCGCGTTTACGACGAAAGCGTTCTTGACCCAGACGCCTTCGCTCGCAATCCGGTCCAGCGCCGGCGTTTTGAGGAGCTTCGGGATCGCCGAATTCTGATCCCAGCGGAGAACCGATGCCTCCTTGCCGACCATGTAACTGAGTTCGTCGGGCCGCTGGCCGTCGGTCATGAAGATAACGAAGTTTGGCCGGTTATCCTTCTCCGTTGTCCGGCTGTGCGCGGCCATTAGCGGGGCCGCTGCCGAACTGCCTACGGCTGTTGCACCCAGCTTGAGAGCGTCACGGCGCGAAATTTGCTTATTGATGCCCATATGATTGGCTCCTTTGGACTTGGGCGCTGACATGAATTCCGGTGTTCAAAGTTCATCGCCCTCATCCGGCGACATCATGGGATGAATCCAACCTCTTGCCGAAACAGACGTAGTTCCACTATGACCTCAAGTGCGCCCCATGGTCTTTAAGCCAGTCCACATACGCCCCGTAAAGCACCGTCGAGACAGCCCGTCCGCAAAAAGCCACAGAGCCGGGTTTGTTCATCATGCCCTGGTATTGATAGACCAAGATCTTTTCAACCCAGGG
>JAKASH010000129.1 GCA_021828225.1 Acidobacteriota bacterium
CGGGGTTCCATAGGCGGCGCGATGGAACTGTGCCTCGGTCGGCAACTGTTTGCCGGCCCACCGAGCGTAGGCCACGGCTTCTGCTTGGCTCACATAAACCGGCCAATCGGGCGGGAGCGGCACCTCGCCGAACATCGTTCGGTAGTTCCATGACGCGTCACGCGGGACCCAGAACTTGGGATGCCGAATCCCCTCCTGCTGAATCCACTCCCAGTCGGGACCGCTCCACAGGCTCCTGTTTTCGTAGCCGCCTTCGCGAAGGAACTTCAGGAATTCTCCATTTGTCACCTTATATTCGTCGATCGCAAAAGCAGGAACGTCCACGGTGTGGGCTTCAAATTCGTTGTCCCATCCAAACACGGCGCTGGTCCTCGGCAGTCCCAAAGTTGCGGTTCCGGATGGGATCTCGATCATCTTCCGATCCGCTATCGGCGCAGCGGCTACGTTTGTCGACGGCTGCTTGACTTTGCGATCGAGAGGGATCTGATGCAGCATGTACGCGAGCGTTTCGGCGTGCATCAGGCGATGCTCGATGGCGACGTTGAGGTAAACTTCAGCCTGAGAAAGAGAATCATCAGAAGCTGAAAGGTTTTCGCCTTCGAGTTGCCGATCGAGTTCCTGGCGCGCACGATCGTTGTATTGATGGACTTCTTCGAGCGAAGGCCAGTCCGAGGGCTGGTCAGCAGGCAAACCGCCATCGACCGGATCAATCCCAAAGGCAAATAGTTTGTCGAACTCCGGATGAAACGACTTCGCGCCGAAAGCACAGTGTCCCAGGAGATTCCAATCGAAGGCCTCAAGGTGACCAATGTAGAATACAATGCGATGCCGTTCCGGAATGGGGCGGTCGTAAAGCGCATCGCGCAACGGAACTTCGAAGAGCTTGTCCGTGATGGTTCGCGCACTGGCGAGCCTGGCAAGAATATCCTGCAACGGGTCGTGAGCGTTTTGGGTTTCGACCATTTTGTTTGCGCCCCTTTTTTGGAGTTAGATGATCTTTCACCCGTTAAGTTACAATTTTAACTGCGCTTTCGAGGAGCAAGCCACGACCGCCGCTTAGCCTGTGAACCTGATGTTCTTCAGAGAGTGAACAGCAGGCTGGCCGGGTCTTCCACCAGTTCTTTGACGCGGACCAGAAACTGCACGGCCTCCATGCCATCGACGATGCGGTGGTCATAGCTGAGAGCCACGTACATCATGGGGCGAATTTCCACCTTGCCTTCGATGGGCACAGCCCGGCTCTCGATCTTGTGAAGCCCCAGAATGCCCACCTGCGGGGGGTTGAGGATCGGAGTACTGAGCAGGGAACCGTAAACTCCTCCATTGGAAATTGTGAAAGTTCCGCCACGAAGTTCTTCCAGTGTCAGTTCGCCTTCCGAAGCTTTGCGCGCAAACTCCTTGATGCCCTTTTCGATCTCAGCAAAGCCCATTTGATCCGCGTCGCGAAGCACGGGAACCACCAGTCCTTCGGAGGCGCCGACGGCCACCCCGATGTCGTAATAGTGCTTGAGAACCATTTCGGTTCCCTGGATCTCGGCATTCAAACGCGGGAACTGCCGCAAAGCGCCGATGCAAGCTTTGACGAAGAATGAAGCAATTCCCAGGCTGACGCCGTGCTGGCGCTTGAAGTTTTCTTTCCATCGCGCGCGCAACTGCATCACTTCCGTCATATCGACTTCGTTGAACGTCGTGAGCATCGCCGCGGAGTGCTGCGCCTCCACCAGCCGGCGTGCGATCGTCAACCTGCGACGCGACATTCGAACGCGCTCTTCCAGCCGCGGCCGTTCTCCAGGCAGTCCGGGGACAATTTGCGGCGCGGCCGACTCTTTTTGCACGGGTTGCCTGGCGGCAGGCTCCTCCCGTGGTTTGATTGCAGCCGCGGCCTCTGTCGCCTGGGCCTGAAGAAATTCCTCAACATCACGTTGCCTGATCCGACCTGCGGCATCGCTCGGTTGGACTCGAGACAAATCGACGCCATGCTCCTCGGCAATGCGCCTGGCCAGGGGTGTAACCAGCCGTTTGGGCGCGGCTCCCGGGATTTCTTCCTCAGCTTCTTCAGCAGCTACTGCGCTAGGCTCTTCCTTGATTCCAGTTTCCACGGTCTCTTCCCTTTCAGCTTCAGCAGGTTTCGGTTCACCGCCCTTTGGAGCAATTTTCTCTTCCACAGGTGCTTCTTCGATCACTCCGAGCACGTCTCCGATCTTGACATCCTCGCCTTCTTTCCTCTCGATGCGCGCCAGGACGCCGCCGCGCTCGGCTCCCACCTCCAGGTCGACTTTCTCCGTCTCAAGTTCGACGAGGACGTCGCCCACGGCTACCCGGTCGCCTTCCGCCTTTCTCCAATTTCCAACCGTAGCTTCGACAACGGATTCACCCAGTTCGGGCACGACGATTTTGGTCGACACGATCTTTCCTCCCTGAATTGTCCGCAACGTTTTCGACTAGAACCATATCTTCTTCGCCCTCGGCCAATCTTGGGCTGAACGCCTGATGGACAATGGCTTCCTGGTTGAGCGCATGCCGGGCGGAGGAACCCTCGGCCGGGCTGGAGCTTCGCGAACGGCCAATGTAACGGAGCCGCCAGCGATTGCGCACCAGTTCGCTGAGAATCGGCCGCACGTATTCCCACGCGCCCATGTTCTCAGGTTCTTCCTGGACCCACACAACCTCCCGGAGTTTAGGATAGCGGCCCATGACTTGGGTTAATTCGTCGAGATGAAGAGGGTAGAGCTGCTCAATCCGGCAGATGGCGATGTCCGTTGTCTTCTGACGATACTCACTCGTCACCAGATCAACATAGATTTTGCCGCTGCAAAGGATCAATCGCCGGATTTCGTCCACACGCTGATCGGCTTCGGCGTCGTCGATGATTGCCTGCCAGCTCCCTTCGGCTAACTCGCGGGGCGATGAAGCCACCATCGGGTGGCGCAGCAGGCTCTTGGGTGTCATCACGATCAAGGGCAGGGGATCGACTTTCAGCAATGACGCTTGCCGGCGAAGCAGGTGGAAGTACTGGGCGGCGGTGGTGCAGTTTGCAACTCGAAGATTGGTCCCTGCCGCCAGTTGGAGGAATCGCTCCGGGCGCCCGCTCGAATGGTCGGGTCCCTGGCCTTCGAAACCATGCGGGAGCAACATGACCAGCGAAGGAGTCAGCCCCCATTTCGCTCTTGCCGAGACTACAAATTCATCGATCATCACCTGCGCGCCGTTCACGAAGTCGCCATACTGCGCTTCCCAGATGACGAGGCGGCTGGGTTCCTGCAAGCTGTAACCGTACTCGAATCCCACGACTGCATTTTCCGTCAGCGGGCTGTTGTGGATTTCAAACGCGGCTTTGGCCTGCGCCAGAGCCTGCAACGGGGTGTATTTCTGGCCGTTCTTGACGTCGTGAAAGACGGCGTGCCGCTGGCTGAACGTTCCCCGCTCAACGTCTTCTCCGGTTATCCGAATGGCGGTGCCGTCCTCGAGGATCGAAGCAAGCGCCAGTTCCTCGGCGGTGGACCAGTCGACTGTCTTCGCATCTGGATCATCCAGAACTTTCGCTCGCCGGCTGCGGCCCCGTTCCAGTTTGCGATGGATGCTGAATCCCTCCGGCAATTGCAGAAGACTTTCGTTGAGCGCACGCAGCTTTTCGAGCGGCACAGCAGTCTTCGCCTGCCGAGCGGCGCCGGGAGGAGGCGGTTCAGGCGGCTCTTCAGCCAGCTTTTCAGTCGGTTTCAGTGATTCCAGGACCTGTTCAAGCTGCCCCATATATTTCTGAACAAGTTCTTCCCCTCGTGTTTCGGCTATGAGGCCGCGCTTGGCCAGGGCGGTTGCCCACTGCTCGCGCACGGTGGGATGTTTTGCGATCTTTTCATAAAGGAGCGGCTGCGTGAAGCTCGGCTCGTCGCCCTCGTTGTGCCCATAACGTCGATATCCGACCAGGTCGATAACAAAATCTTTCCCGAACTTGGCACGATAGGCAAAAGCCAGGCGCGCCACTTCAATGCACGCCAGCGGATCGTCAGCGCTAACATGCACCAGCGGGATTTTGAAACCGCGGGCCGGTCCGCTGGCATAGAATGCGCTGCGATATTCCTCTGCCGTCGTTGTGTAACCCAGCTGGTTGTCCGCGATGATGTGGATGGTTCCTCCGGTGCTGTAGCCGGGCAGCCGGTAGAAGTTGAGGGTCTCCGCCACAACGCCCTGGCCCGAGAAGGCCGCATCGCCATGGATCAGAATCGGCAGGGTGCGCGCAGGATTGAAGACGGGCGGACCCTTCTTATCAACCACAGTCCCTGCCGCCCGCGCCATGCCCTCGGCGACGGGATTGACCGCTTCCAGGTGACTGGGATTAGGAGGCATCGTTATCACAAGGCCGACGGACTGGCCGCCTTTGATCGCGCGCCGCGCCCCCAGGTGATACTTAACGTCGCCGGTCCAGCCCAAATCTTCGCGGAAGTTTCGCGCCTGCACCGGGTCCTTGAAAATCGCCAGGATTTCCGCATAAGGTTTCTGCAGATTGTGGGCCAGCACGTTCAGCCGCGCGCGGTGTGCCATGCCGATCAGGACATTGCGGGCGTTCGACTCCGCCGCGCCGCCGATCAGTTCGTCCAGGATCGGAATCAGCATGTCGAGGCCTTCAACCGAAAAGCGAGTCTTGCCAGGGAATGTCCTGTGCAGGAAATGCTCTAAGACTTCCACCTGCGTCAGGCGTTCAAGCAGCGCCTCGGCATCAACAGGATCGTTCGGATCGCGAAAACGGCGCGACTCAGCCGCCTCATGGAGCCATTGCCGCTCCTCCGGGTGGCGCAGATGACCATAATCGTATCCGGTGGAAGAGCAATAAACTTTGCGCAGCGCCTGGATGACCTCAAGAGCGTTCTTCTTGCCCGCGGCAATCGGGCCAACGATCAAGGTGGCGGGAAGGCGGCGCAGATCATCTTCGCTGACGCCGTGCGACTCCGGGCGCAATGAGTAATCTCCTTGAGGTTCGCTCCCCAGCGGGTCGATCTGTGCGTCCATGTGCCCGAACTTCCGGATCGACTCCGCCAGGTTGACCGCGCCTACGATTTTGTCGATCTGCGCAGCGGGCAGCGCTTCCGCGGCAGGCTGGATGATTGCCTCAGGGGGGCTCCAATGTTCGAAGTATGCTCGTGTGCTTGAGTCAACGGAATTGGGATCGGCTAGATATCTTTCATAAAGCTCCAGAACGTACCCTAGATTGACTCCTTGAAAATCTGTTGCTGTGTCCATAATGCCATCCTGGCCGGCTGGCGGCCGCGGGCTCGCTTCCGTGCACGGTGTCCAGCGTTTGCAGGGAAAATGCATGGGCTGGACAGCCCTGGCTTGATAGAAATCTTTCCCCTAGAAGCGCCCCTGAATCATGCTGGCCGAACAATGATTTAGATTAACACTGCTGATGACTTAGTGCCTACCTCAAGTCATACTCATCCAAGTATAGATGCGATTTGACGCCCAAGAGTAATCTTGCATTGCACTTCTCCGTGCGAAGGTTTAAATTCCTTGGACTGGACTCATCATGACCAACAGTTTAATTCGAGGTGACGCTGAATGATCATAACTGACGTTGTTGTCCGCGACATACGATTCCCGACTTCACGGACCCTTGCAGGTTCGGACGCCATGCACACGGCGCCGGACTATTCTGCCGCCTATGTCGTGCTGAAAACGGATAGCCCGGAAGGACTGGAAGGGCATGGCCTCACTTTCACTTGCGGTCGGGGCACAGAAGTCGTCGTGGCGGGCATCGAGGCGCTGAAGCCCTTTGTTCTGGCCCGGCGGCTGGAATCGATTACTTCCGATATGCGAGCCTTCTGGCGACAGGTGACCAGCGACGGGCAGCTCCGATGGATTGGGCCGGAAAAAGGCGTGATTCACCTTGCCACGGGCGCCTTCATCAACGCCGTGTGGGATCTCTACGCCAAAGCAGAACGGAAGCCTTTGTGGAAGCTACTGCTGGATCTGACCCCGGAACAGCTTGTGGCAGCCATCGATTTCCGGTACATCACCGATGCTCTCACTCCGGAAGAAGCCCTGGAAATCCTGCGCAGGAATCAACCGACGCGGGCGGCGCGGGAAGCGGAAATGCTGGAGCACGGGTTCCCGGCCTACACTACCTCGGCGGCGTGGCTCGGATACACCGAGGACAAACTGCGCCAGCTTTGCCGGGACGCACTGGCGCGCGGCTGGACCCATTTCAAGATGAAGGTTGGCGCCAACATCGAAGACGACGTGCGCCGCGCAACGCTGATTCGTGAGGAGATCGGCTGGGACCGGAAACTGATGATGGACGCCAACCAGGTGTGGGGCGTGGACGAAGCCATCGCGAATATGAAGATCCTGGCGAAGTTCAACCCCTGGTGGATTGAAGAGCCGACCAGTCCGGACGACGTGCTGGGCCACGCCCGCATCGCCAAGGCCGTTGCGCCCATCGGCGTAGCAACCGGAGAGCAGTGCCAGAACCGCGTGATCTTCAAGCAGCTTTTCCAGAGCCAGGCTATCAGCTTCTGCCAGATTGACAGTTGCCGGGTGGGCAGCGTCAATGAAATCCTGGCCATCCTGCTGATGGCCGCCAAGTTTGGAGTGCCGGTCTGCCCGCACGCCGGCGGCGTTGGCTTGTGCGAGTACGTGCAGCACCTGGCGATGTTTGACTACATTGCCGTGTCGGCGTCGCTCGATAACCGGATCCTGGAGTATGTCGATCATCTGCACGAGCACTTCATCGACCCTGTGGTGATTAAGGGCGGGCATTACATGCCGCCGGCCGCTCCGGGCTACAGCATCACGATGAAGCCGGAGTCGCTTGACCGGTACCAGTTCCCGAATGGGAGCGCCTGGCGATCCTGAGGGGTTGGCGCGGGCGATTTCCCTCGCGCGAACGGGGCTGTGCAAATTTTACCCACTGTGTGCGAAGTGAACAATGATTGCACGATCGTGCAGTTTTGGCAGAGAAACGATTTAGTAAGTTATGTATTATGTGTAAGTTGCAAAAAAGCAAAACAGCAGGTGCAAAATCCCGCCCGTCCCATTTTGCGGTGCCCCCAAAGACACTAGCCTAGATATAGGGCCTAGTTATGCGCCGGCGCCCCGTGGCAGCCCGACCAGGAACAAGCCCCGCGTCTTGCACACCCCGGGGGGCCTGCGCCCATTCCAGGAAGAGGCCTGCCGGTACCTTAGCCTGACAGGGAAATGCCCGGCGCGAAGCGAAAGGATGCCCGTAAAGCGCTAATGCCGGAATCTCCTCCCGCCCCAATCCCCGCGGCTGCGAGCCGTCTGACGGCCCCTTCCCAGACGCGCCACCCGCAGATTCGAGTCCCCCCGAGGGCCAGATCAGCAGATGGAAATGCCCGGGCTTTAAGACATTCCCGGCGATCTTGAAACCAGTTCGCGCGGAAGCTCCTCCAGCGTTTGCACCCACCGGCGCCTGAACCTTTCGGGGTCGAACAGCCGGGCCCGGCGGTACGTGCTGCGCGTCAGAAAGTGAAGGTTGTTCAGGCCATAATAATGCTTCTGCCGAGGCGTTGGGCCATTCTACATCACTCACATGCCGCATACATTCCAAACTGCGGGACGTATGCGCCACCCGCCGACGGCAAGGCTCTGTCCGTGGCCACCTTCACGCGTCGCCACAGCAGGCGCACGGTGATGAAGAAATAACGGTCGGAAAGAAAAGCCGCGGACCTCA
>JAKASH010000130.1 GCA_021828225.1 Acidobacteriota bacterium
GGTGCCGACGTGTATTTCATAAATGAGGTAGTCGTCCAGGTCCAGGCCGTTCCAACCGGCGTCCGTCCAGTCGAAAGACAAATCGACGACTTCGGAGGGCCCGTGGACTCCCTCTGGCTGGGAGTGGGAAGCAGGATCCGGCTTTTCCGTTTTGCCGTCCAACCCGTAATAGTACAAAGTTCCGGGAGTTACGCCTTTCGCAAGAACCTGATGATAGCCACGCTCCTGCCTCTGCATCTCGACGGTTCGTTCGGTGGGTCCCATGATCCGAAGTTCTACCCTTTCGGTGTCCGGAGCCCAAACCAGAAAATCACAACGCCCTTCTCCCAAGTAAGTTGCGCCTAGAGGAGAACTCATCCGCGCTGTCCCCCGCTCCTGAGAAAGATGATCGACAGTGCCGGCAAGGTGAGCGACACTGACCAGGGGCGCCCGTGCCAGGACATCGGGGTGGCTTCGACCCCGCCCAGATTGCCCCAGTTTCCGCCCCAATATTGAGCCGCATCGCTGTTGAGGATTTCGTGCCAGTAGCCACCCCGCGGGACACCAACACGATAGTTCGCTCGTGGAACCGGCGTAAAATTGCAGGCAACGAGAACAACATCGTCGGTTGATCGCGCCTTCCGCAGGAATGTCAACACGGAGTTATCGCTGTCACTGCAATCGATCCATTCAAACCCCGCCGGGTCGGAATCGATCTCGTAAAGGGCCGGCTCGCGACGGTAAGTATGGTTAAGATCCTCAACCCATTTCTGGAGACCAGCGTGGCTGGGATACTGAAGAACATGCCATTCCAGACTTTCGTCGTGACTCCATTCCTTGACCTGGCCAAATTCGCCTCCCATAAACAACAGTTTTTTTCCAGGCTGGGCATACATGCATCCCAGAAGCAGACGAAGGTTGGCAAACCGCTGCCACTCATCTCCAGGCATCTTTCCGATCAGCGACCCTTTCCCATGAACAACCTCGTCATGAGATAAAGGCAACACAAAATTCTCAGTGAAGGCATACAGCATGCGGAATGTCAGCGTGTTGTGATGGTACTTTCTGAAGATGGGATTCTGGCTCATATATTCGAGCATGTCGTGCATCCATCCCATATCCCACTTCATTCCAAATCCCAATCCACCAACGTATGTTGGCCGGGAAACCATGGGCCAGGCAGTCGATTCTTCAGCTACTGTCTGGACATCGGGATGCGCCTCGTAGACATCGGTATTGAAACGGCGAAGGAAGTTGATTGCCTCCAGATTTTCGCGGCCTCCGTACTCGTTGGGAATCCATTCACCTTCGTTCCGGGAATAGTCCAGATAGAGCATGGAAGCGACCGCATCGACGCGAAGCCCGTCGGCGTGGTAGACGTCCAGCCACATCAGAGCACTGCTCATCAGGAAGCTCCGAACCTCATTGCGCCCGTAATTGAAGATGTAACTTCCCCAGTCCGGATGGAAACCCTTGCGGGGATCAGCGTGCTCATAGAGGTGAGTGCCGTCAAAGTAAGCAATACCGTGTTCATCCGTGGGGAAATGCGACGGGACCCAATCCAGGTACACACCAATTCCGTGCTGATGCAGGTAGTCAATCAAATACATAAAATCCTGCGGGGTTCCGTGGCGGCTCGTAGGCGCGAAATAGCCGGTCGTCTGGTAGCCCCACGATCCACTGAAAGGATGCTCCATCACCGGCAGAAATTCGACATGCGTAAAGCCCATCCGGAGAACATAGTCCGTCAGCTTGTGGGCGATCTCGCGATAAGTCAACGGTCGGTTCTCCTCTTCCGGAACCCGCGCCCAGGAACCAAGATGCACCTCATAGATCGCTTGGGGGCTCGCGAAAGAATTATTCTTACGACGATTTGCCAGCCAGTCCTGATCACTCCATTCGTATTGCAGATCCCAGATGCAGGAAGCTGTCTCAGGAGGCACCTGGCGGTAAACAGCAAACGGATCGGTCTTGTCAACGCGATAACCGTTGTAACGAGAGTTGATGTGATATTTGTACAGGGTTCCTCGTCCCAGGCCGGGCATAAAGCCTTCCCAGATTCCAGACTGACCGCGCACATGAAGCGCATGGCTTTCTTTGTTCCAGCCGTTAAAATCCCCTATGACCGACACTTGTTCGGCATTGGGCGCCCACACAGAAAAACAGGTGCCCTCTTGCCCGTCAACAGTCCTCAAATGTGCTCCCAACTTCTGATAAAGCCGATAGTGAGTTCCCTCGTTGAAGAGATATACATCTTCATCGGTCAGCATCGAAACATCGTAGCGCATGGGAAGAACCTCTCCTGTGGGTCTTCCTGCCTGCATCGAGCTATTCTCAGGCATATTCATTTTCATTAAAGCTCCTTTCTACGCCTCGTATTGTCTAGCGTTTCAAGCATCTCCGCGACTTCCGCCATGCCCTTGATCTGGTGCAGTCCGTATCTCGATTTTCGTTTCCAGTTGGGGCGTTCTTCGCAGGTTCCGGGAACGTTCTGAGGCTGCTTCTCAAACCACAAATCCTCCAGATTCACAATCACCATGCGGCTACGGCCGCTACCCAAATACCTTAATGAAGCTTTGAAGACATCAACAATGGAAGGGCTCCGCCTCTTGCTTCCATCGGAGCATAGAAATTGCACAAGTGCGCTTCTCAGCTTACTCCGGTTGCTTAGCTCAGTTATGGCTCCTTCTTTATCCAACAAACCGAGATCGACACGGTCCTGAACATCCAACCCCTCCCAAAAGGCTGCGAAGGGAGGCATGTCGTGGGTATTGAGCGTCGCCAGCGAGTCTTCCGAGGGATCTGAAAGCGCTTTTTTCTCATCGGGCGCAGCTTCGAACTGCAGAACATACATCCGCTGAACCTTGTGGCGCTCGAGTGCAGGCCGCACATAACCGGGAACGGTTCCCAGGTCTTCACCAACAACGACGGCTCTATTTCGAACCGACTCGAGCGCCAGGACCGCGTACATTTCCTCGGCTGGATAATGCACATAAGCTCCGTCTCGCGACTCAAATCCCTTGGGAACCCAGAACAGGCGGTGCAGGCCCATCACATGGTCAATGCGGAGGACGCAGGCATGCGCCAAATGGTGCCGAAGGGCCTGGCGAAAATAAGTGTATCCATTCTCCCGCATTTTCTCTGGATGCATGGGCGGAAAACCCCATTGCTGGCCCTTGGTGAAGAAACCGTCCGGCGGTGAACCTGCGCTCACGTCTAAAACAAACGAGGATCTCTCACGCCACACGTCGTAGCCGTCCGAATTAACTCCCAGAGGCAAATCCAAATATAAACCTTCACCGTTGGGCTTGCAGCCTTTCGCAAAGCTGCGAATCTGTTCCTCCGCCAGCCACTGCACATACAGGTGGTAGCGCATAGCCTCCAGATCGTAGTCATCGACGCTCAACCGCCCTTCCCTCGACGGGTGAGGCCACGTCCACCAGGAGGAACGGCGGCGATCGCACGTTGCACGGAATTGCGCATAATCTTTCAGATTCGGATGGGACTCAACGTAACGAAAGAAGTCTTGCTGGCGGGTTGAAGGATGATCAAAAATCATCTTTGCGAGCGGTTCGAGCGCTTTGCGCTTCAGGGCCATGGCGCGCCGGTAATCCACGTGGTTCCTTGACCGCAACTCTTCGAGTTCTGCCTGGAAATTGCTGGACGCCACAAGATTCTGGACGGCCGGGCATTGCTCCATCTCTGGAATTTTGTTCATGTCCAGAAACAGTTCGTTCCAGAAAAGCCGGCTTACCGGTGAATAGGGGCTCGGATCAAAAGGTTCGTCCAGAAAAGAAGCAAGCAACGGAAGCGTTCCCACCATCGAGCCTCCGCGCTCGTTAACCCATTCCATTAGTGCATTGAGGTCGCCAAAATCCCCCACACCCCAGTTTGTGTCCGAAGGCAGAGCGTAAACAGGAATGAAGACGCCCCACGACTTCGCCGGATGCCGACCTGAACCCACAAAAGCTTTTGTTGGTGCGGAGATCACCAGGACCCGACAAAGATTCTTCCCTGCCTCAATGGTCAATGTGTGATACCCAAAGGGGAGGGTGTGCGGCAACCGCATATCCATGTCCCAGTAAGGTTCGCCTTCCACCTGGACTTTCTTCGCGTGCGACACGACTTTTGTGTTTTCCGGCTTGATTTCCCAAGCTTCTTCTTCACCATTCTCCAGCCTTAGCGAACAGCGCCACGAACGCGAGGACTGGCCCGCGGGAAGCCGCAGCTTAATTCTTGCTCTCCGGCCGTTCCACGCAATCGCTACGGGCTCAGGTCCTCGCCGGTAAATCTGCTGACGTCGTTCGCGCAAGGCGCGCAATCCATCGCCCGGCCCTGCCAAAGGAGCGCCCAGCGCCCGCAACATAGCCGCCAGAACCTCAGGAGATGCCTGCCGGCGCCGGCCATCCAGAATGTTCTGGTAAGAGAGTTCAATCCCGTAGGCGCTTGCCAGTTTGCGCAAAGTCCGAATTGTCGCATTCGTTTTCGAGTTCACTTCACTGCCTGTCTTTCTGCGGAAGTCGCACTGCGCTCCGTGAAAAAACCACTGTTTTACTAAAGTGTTACATGAAATAGTCAAAATCGCGCTCGCTCCGAACGCGGCGCCGAATTCGCAGGATGTGCGCCGGCATCAGGTGTGGGTTCAGTTCCACGTAATTCCTTGTCCCCTGCCACAAATACCGGTCATCCGTTATCAGATCATGCGCCTGAAATGCCTGGTGCGGATCAAGTCCAAAATAATCGAGCGGCAGGTCCAGCCAGCCCGACTGCGTGTAGTGAGGGTCCAGATTGACCACCACCAGTATGATGTTTGCCATATCTTCGGTAGTCTTGCTGTACGCGATCAACTGGTTGTTGTTAACCGGGTGGAAGCGAAGACGGCTGTTGCTCGCAAGCGCCGGATTCGCCCGCCGGATATGGTTGACCCTCGCAATCAGCTCTTTCAGGCTGTCTTCCCGGTTCACCTTCCAGTTCTTGATTTCATACTTTTCAGAATAGAGATATTCCTCGCTTCCCGGCCGGAGGGCGCGGTTTTCACAAAGCTCGAAAGCCGGTCCGTAAATTCCGTAACTCGCGCCCAAGGTAGCCGCGAGAATCAGCCGGATCATAAAAGCAGGCCGGCCACCGGACTGCAGGTATTCTGTGAGGATATCGGGAGTGTTGGGCCATAGGTTGGGGCGGAAAAACTCCCGTACCTCACTCTGCGTCAGTTCCGTAAAATACTGCTCCAATTCCCACTTCGTATTGCGCCACGCGAAGTAGGTATAAGACTGCGTAAACCCAAGCTTGGCCAAGCGGTACATCACCTTGGGGCGAGTGAAAGCCTCTGCCAGAAAAATGACGTCGGGATGTTGCTTCTTGATTTCCCGGATGGCCCACTCCCAGAACTCAAAAGGCTTCGTGTGCGGATTGTCCACGCGAAAGATGCGAACCCCCTGGTCAATCCAGAAGACCATAACGTCTTTCAATTCCTCCCAGAGTCCATGCCAACTCGAAGTTTCAAAGTTGAGGGGATAAATGTCCTCGTACTTCTTGGGAGGATTTTCCGCGTATTGCACGGTGCCATCCGGACGCCACCGGAACCACTCAGGGTGCTCAGCTACATACGGGTGATCTGGCGTGCACTGGTAGGCAATGTCCAAAGCCACCTCGAGCCCCATCTCCCGGGCCTCCCTCACAAGCCGGCGAAAATCTTCCAGGGTTCCCAGTCGCGGATGAATCGCCTTATGTCCGCCCTGGGCAGACCCAATCGCCCACGGGCTGCCAATATCCTCGGGGGAAGAAACAGGGTTGTTGTTCTTTCCCTTTCGGTTCTTCCTCCCAATGGGATGGATCGGAGGAAGATAAAGAACATCGAAACCCATCTCTGCCACATAAGGCAATCGGTTGATGCAGTCCTGGAATGTCCCGTGGCCGCCCGGCTCAGGCGCACAGGATCGTGGAAACATTTCGTACCATGCGCTGAACCCGGCCTTCTCCCGGTCAACTTCAACGATCAATGTCTTTTCGTAGGTCACGACCGTGCTCCGGTCAGGATGCTGAGCCATCAAACGGGCCAGGCTATCGTCCCGAACGCTCGTGACAGCATCAGACAGGATATGGCCGCCCTGCATTCGCATTGACGTCGCGAACGCCACGAGTCGCTGTGCAGCTTCCCCTGAAGCGCGTCCAGCCGCACCTTCCACCAGTTTGGCTCCTGTCAGAATATCGACCGAGATATCCTGCCCGGCTTCCAATTTCTTGATAGAGTCTCTGCGCCACGACTCAAAGTGGTCAACCCATGCCTGCAAGGTGTATTCATACTGACCCAGTTCCAGGACCGTAAAGCTGCCATGCCAACGGTCATTAACCTCTTCCTTCAGCGGCGCCTCGACCCAGGAAGACTCATTGACACGCCGGAAAAGGAGGACTGCAGAAATGGCGTCGTGCCCGTCTGTAAAGATGTCCGCATTCACGACAACCCGCTCACCCACAGTCCGTTTGATGGGGAAACGTCCTCCCTGGATTTCCGGATACACGTTCTCAATCACCACCCGAGGGGGAGGATCGGTTGAATGATTTAATGTAGGTGACCCATTTACTGGATTCACTTGTTGCACCTCGAGTTCTCTTGGAGAGACAACCGACAGCCGCCTTCGAGGGCAGCAGCCATTATTGGAAGATCGTTATTGCAGTTACCCCAGCCGGTTATCGGCCTGAGGAATGGTTAGTCAGGCGATACAGACCCCACAGAACACTCTTATTTTACTCGTATCAAACGGCATGAGCAACTGCACATTCTGTGAGGATTCGTGCCCACACGTTTCGCATGCCCGGTTATTCTGCGATTTCTGCTAGGATGGAAAATGTGCATCGCACATCCATGGACAAGCGCAGGCAACAGAGAAACCGCATCGGTTTCAAGCTCTCTAACACCCAGGTTCGCGATAAGGTCGTGTCGATGCAATTGACGATAACTCAAAGTCTATGTAAGTTATGATAACCAGTTGCGGAGGGATGGGTGAGCGGTTGAAACCGGCGGTCTTGAAAACCGTTAGCCTCGGAAGGGGCTCGGGGGTTCGAATCCCTCTCCCTCCGCCAGCATATCTTCCATTGTTTCAATTAGTTAACGACATTGGCTCCGCTGTGCACCACTGGTGTAACCTTCGTTTCGAGAAGCTCCATAGGATCACGCGACCGGGAATCGCGCACGTCGGCATCAAATTGGTCTTGCATCGAGTGGACCCACGCAAAAAGTGCCGCTCTGTAATGCCCACGCTCTTGTGACCCAACAGCATGGCCACGTGTTCAACCGGATTGCCAGCACCGCCAAAGCGAATGTGTCCCGGAAACGGTGCGCATGACCGTTCTCAATTCCAGCCTGCTTGAACACCCTCCACAGTTTCGAGTCCCAATGGGAGTAGACGGTTTTCGTCTTAAAGTTCCCGGTCCAGAAGAAATAACCTCCGTCGACTGGGATCATGTCAAGTGTTGCCACAACACATTTTATAACATAGTAGTACTATTGTAGTGTCCGTTAAATAAGTATACGAATCATTCTTCCCGTTTCTGCTGTCGTCGAGGTTCGGTACAACCCGGTTGAACCGATTCCAGTTTTGCACGGGCGCGCTCAATTTTCCGCAGGATGTCCTCCAGTCTGGCGGTCCACACGAAGGGGCGCGGATTTTCATTCCAGGCTGCCAGGAACGTTTCGATGGCC
>JAKASH010000131.1 GCA_021828225.1 Acidobacteriota bacterium
GCGCCGCACTCGGATGCTGCGGCCTGCTTGTGCACAGCTTTGCCGATTTCAACCTTCACATTCCGGCCAACGCCGCCTGGTTTGCCGTGGGCGCGGGCTTATCGGTGATGCCGGGCATGAGATTTGGATTGAGATTGAGATGACAGCAGAGTTAAGCTCAAAAAGCAGGCCCGCTGATAGGGTACGTCAGCTTTGCAAGGCGCATGGCAAGAAGTTTCAGTGCGTAACATCCGTCGTGAAAGTGAAGGATGACTGAGTAATGGCTACCCTCCGGAGTGACTCACCTTCTATTAATCTGCTACACAAACAAATAGAATGTCATACCAACTCCGAAATACCATGTAAGTCAAGAATCCCTCCTTCCTGTGAAAAACCAACACGGAGTTCCGCCACCCAGCGGAGCTCAGCACTTCCGGAGGGCTGCCATGCTGGTCTATCGCTCTCATTGGTCATTTTTTTCAGTGCCTTTCTGCCTTATCCGGGCGTCTTGCGCAACAGGTGGAGGTGCACGGAGCTTTCTGGTAACCGGCAGAGAGTCTGGGGCACACGAATCGTCTTTAGATCGTCGAATTTAGTTAGCTGGCCGGTGTTTGCCGACTTCCGGCCGGTACGAGTTCGCTGCTAACGAAGTGTAATTTTCCTAACGAGGAGGCGCAATTTGAAAGGAGTAATTCTCGCTGGAGGAACGGGTTCTCGTCTTTTCCCGCTGACCAAAATCACCAACAAGCATCTGCTCCCGGTTTACAAGGAGCCCATGATCTTTTATCCCATCCGGACTCTCATCAATGCCGGCATTACAGAGATTCTGATTGTTGCGGGAGGGCGCAACTCGGGCGATTTTCTCCGCCTGCTGAGCAACGGAAAGGAATTCGGCCTTCGCCACCTCAACTACACTTATCAGGAAGGTGAAGGCGGGATCGCCGCCGCCCTGAAACTGGCCGAGTACTTCGCCGATGGCGAGAAGACCTGCGTCATTTTGGGAGACAACATCATTGAGGGAAACATCGTGGAGGCTGCCGAGCGCTTTGAACGACAGTCGGAAGGCGCTCATATCGTCCTCAAGGAAGTTCCTTTTCCCCAGCGGTTTGGAGTTCCGGTTTTCGACGGAGACCGGATCATCCGAATCGAAGAGAAACCCGATCAACCTGCGAGCCCCTTTGCGGTCACCGGGATATACTTCTATGACTCGACCGTGTTCAAGAAGATCAATGAGCTGAAACCTTCCCGGCGTGGGGAACTTGAGATCACCGATGTCAATAACTCCTATTTGAGCGACGGCACCTTGACCTATAGCGTCCTGGAAGGCTGGTGGACCGACGCCGGAACGTTCGAGTCCCTGAGGAGCGCTTCCAATTTGGTGGCTGAGACCGGCGCAAACAAACTCAATTCAGATAGCTCGGAGCAAATGGCCAGAGCTGCAACAACGGAGGAATAACCCATTCCAACAATGAGGCTCGCAATCACCGGAGGAGCGGGATTTATCGGGTCGAACTTTGTTCGCTACATGCTGGGGAAATACCCGTCCTATTCCTTACTGAACGTGGACAAGCTGACCTATTCGGGCAATCTCGAAAACCTGGCGGACGTATTGGACCGCCCGCGGCACCAGTTCCTAAAGGCCGATATCTGCGACCGAGAGAAACTTATGGATGCATTCTCTCAGGGAGTGGATGCGGTAGTCCATTTTGCAGCGGAGTCTCACGTCGACAGAAGTATTCTTGATGGGTCCGAGTTTGTCAAAACGAACGTCTTAGGGACTCAATGCCTGCTGGAAGCTGCAAGGCAATCAGGAGTGCAACGCTTCGTTCACGTCAGCACCGATGAGGTGTATGGCAGTGCCACGGGTCAGGAGAAATTCCGAGAAGACTCACCGCTGTCGCCTAACAGTCCTTACGCGGCGAGTAAAGCAGGTTCGGATCTCCTCGCTCGCGCTTACCACCAGACCTACGGGTTCCCGGTGACCGTCACCCGTTGCTCCAACAACTTCGGTCCTTATCAATTTCCCGAGAAGTTCATTCCTCTTCTGATCAGCAGGGCTCTTGAGAATGAGAGTATCCCGATATACGGCGACGGACTTCAGGTGCGAGATTGGATCTTCGTAATGGATCATTGCAAGGCTTTGGATGCCGTACTGCACCACGGCCGCGAGGGCGAAATTTACAACATCGGCGCTGGCAACGAATGGCCCAACCTCGAAATCGCACGTGAAATTCTGAACAGGCTGAATAAGCCCGACTCCCTGCTCGCGTACGTTAAAGACCGGCCCGGCCACGACCGGCGCTATTCACTGGACTCCAGCAAGATCCAAACCGAACTGGGATGGAAGACCGAAACAAGCTTCGAAGAAGGCCTGGCCAGAACGATTGAGTGGTATGTAACGAATGTCGAGTGGAGAAATCGAATCCAGAATCAGGCCTACCGCTCGTACTATCAGAAACTGTACGATCAGCGTGACGCGACTTTGGCAAGCATACAGAATCCTGGAGGGAGTTCTAAATGCGCATCCTCGTGACCGGGGCGGCAGGGATGCTTGGGCACGCGTTGACGCCGCTTCTCGAAGCTGATCATCAGGTCATCGGACTGTCAAGGAAGGATTGCGACCTTTGTGATGAGGATGCGGTCAGGGAGATTTTTTTGCTCCAAAATCCTGACGTCGTTATTCACCTTGCCGCCTTTACCAATGTTGACGCCTGTGAGCTCGAGCCCGAAAAAGCAAAAGCAGGAAACGAGATCGCTACGCTGAACGTCGCTAAGGCAACAAAGCGCGCCGGAGCGACGCTGCTCTACACGAGCACAGACTACGTGTTTGATGGTCGGCTGGACCGCCCCTATCGCGAGGACGACATCCCGAACCCTCTCAGCGTTTATGGCCGCTCAAAACTGATGGGAGAGAGGCATGTGCAAGAGGTTCTGGATCGTTACTTCATCGTCAGGACCTCCTGGCTGTTCGGCCCCAACGGCAAGAACTTTGTGTCCACTATCCTGCGGCTTGCAGGCGAAAAATCCGAGATTCGTGTTGTTAATGACCAACGAGGCTCGCCGACCTACACGCGTCACCTTGCACAAAAGCTGGCAGAGCTGGTGACAACCAGAGAATACGGGGTCTATCACATTACCGGAGGAGGAAGTTGTACCTGGTTCGAGTTTGCGAGGAAGATCATCGACATCTGTTACCTTCATGGAGTTCGGGTGACACCGATATCTTCCCTGGAATTCGGCCGCCCCGCGCCCAGACCCGCCAATTCGGTCCTTGCGAACCAGCGTGCAATCTCATTGGGTATCGGCCTTTTGCCTCATTGGGAAAAAGGACTCGAGGATTATCTTGACGAAATTCAGGAGGGAAAGAACTGTGCAGGCAGAGAAAACGGGAAAAGATCAGCTTATCCAAACCTTGTCTGAACAGCGGCTGCTTGGCGAGCGCTCCGGGCTGCGGCTTGTGGTGCCGCACCGGGAAGGCGGAGGGGTAGGTGATGTCATCACCACTCCGGAGTCGTCACGGTTGATTGCGGGCATTGAGATCGAACCGTTCATCCAATGGCCGGACGATCGCGGTTGTTTTGCCGAGGTTTTCCGCTTTGGCGCGCCAGGAATCGCACACGATTTTCTTCCTCAAGGTCGTCACCAGATCCAGGTGTCATTCACCGTCTCTTATCCGGGTGTGATCAAGGCTATTCACTATCATTTTAATCAAACGGATCTATGGGCGCCCCTGGCCGGCATGCTCCAGGTCTTTCTGTGTGACCTTCGGGAGGAATCTCGCAACTGTGGTTGCGTCAACACATTGTTTATCGGTACACAGCGCCCCTGGAAGGTACGAATTCCTCCAGGCGTCGCACATGGGTACAAGGTTGTTGGAGTTGAGCCCGCAAAGCTGCTATATGCGACCAATAGCTTTTACGATTCGAGCGACGAAGGCCGGATTCCCTTCGACGATCCTGATATCAACTATGATTGGAGTCTCAGGGCACGTTAAGGCTATCCGGGATGTCCGTTTGGTCAATGAAATCGGATGCCAGTAAGTCGGAAGCTGCAGATCGGCTCTTCTTGATCCTTGAGCGCAGCAGGTCTACGCTTGTGACTTCAAAAGGTTTGGCAGGTGGCACGTCTTTTTCGGCAGCAACCCCAATCAGTAACAACTTAGCGAGGCGGATTATTTCCAACCTGATCGCGAGGACGCTTGGGGGAGCCGTAGATGCTACTCCGTGGCGAGGGGAACTTGAATTGGTGAGTCTGAGTACGCTCCTATGAACCTCCGCATTCCTGAGGAATTTGATCCAAGGTCCACTTCTAATGGTCAGCCCGGAGCGCGGGGATTGGACGGGGCTGGCCGAAGACGGCCTTCGGATTTCGCGCCTGTGTCCTCTGTTAATCTGACGTTTCTCCGGTACCGGGCTGCTATCCGGCGTCACGCATGGAGAATTGCTGTCTTTGTAGGCGTGACGTTCTTGTTTACGGGTATCATCTTGCTGCGTATCCCCAAGGAATACCAAGGGACGGCCATAGTCCGGGTCGATCCTTCGGTACCCATTGATGTGGTTGGCAACCAAGCTGGTAACTCTAATGGGTTTAATATGGGACCGCAACTTGCTACCGATGAGAAAGAAATCGTTAGTCCCGCAGTAGTAATCCCGGCAATCATGAGACTTGGACTGCAGAAGTCCCCTGCCGATAACGCGTCAACAACCGTCCCGTCTGCGCTGGTTGCTAGAATCATGGGGGGAATTAAGGTCAGTCAGGTCAGGGGCACGTATCTGCTCAATGTCTCCTACCGTTCCACCTCTCCAAGCCGGGCGGCGGCAGTAGCTAACGCGCTAGCCGAACAATTCATTGAGCATGAGTACGAGACGCGGAATAGCGCGCTGATGAGCCTTTCCCAATACATGCGCGAGCAGATCAGGGAACTTGGTGAGCGCATGGAAAAGAGTCAACTCTCTCTTGATGCATTTGAACGCACAAACAATATCAGCAACCCGGAAAGCACATCAGGCCTGCTCGATCAGCAGCTTTCATCACTCGAACAAGAACTCGGGCAGGAGCAGGCGAAGCAACGATCCCTCGATGCGAACCTGGCGCTTGTGAAGACGGGCAGTCTGGACGCGTTGCTCGTCTCAGACCGGGGCAAGGCACTCATCCCCTTGCTGCAGGCGCAACAGCAAGCCCAGTTAGAGTTCGATGCCCTGGCTTCGAAGTACGGGCCGGGGAACTACCTTTACCAACAGGAGCAACGCAAGCTGGCAAGCATCGACAACGCTGTTCGGAAAGAACAACAGCACGTAGCTGCACAAATTAAGGCACAGGCTGAAGCCCAAGCTACAGAGGTGGCCTTGACGACTCAGCAACTTGCCGAAGTTCAAGCACAGATTGATCAGTTTAACCGTAAGACTGTGCAGTACCAGATTTTGAAGCACAAAGCTGATTCCAATAAGGTCATTTACGATGATCTGCTGCAGCGCGTGGACGCCGCCGATGTCAGCGTCGGCTATCATTCAACGGCATTGCGAATTGTCAATCCGGCGCAGCCGAACCCCACACCGGTTTACCCACGCGTTAAACTAACCCTCCTGTTTGCAGTCTTGCTTGCAGGGTTCTTGGGTGTCGCCGGTGCGGTCGCAGCAAGCGAAATGGATCGAACAGTGCGCGATCCCGGAACCGTGTACGACACGCTGGGGATTGAACTCTTGGGCTTCCTGCCTGAGGTGCAAGACGACAAAGAACTGAAATCGCTAATAACCCCGGCGGGCGCGCAGCACGGTACGAGCGGTAGCCCGTTTGCTGAGTCGTTGTTAGGAATCCGTTCCACTCTGCTGCTCAGGAACTCGGAAGCCCCACTGCGTGCGTTAGCCGTAATCAGCTGCCAGCCTAAAGAAGGAAAGACGACCGTCGCAATGAACCTTGCCGCGTCTCTGGCTGCTCTCGGTAAGCGCACTGTCCTTGTGGATGGTGACCTTCTGCAGCCTCGTGTGCATCGGATCCTGGATGTCTCCAACCGTTTGGGCCTGAGTTCATTATTAGAGGAGCAGGCAAGTTTGGATGACGTCTTGCGTCCAGGGCCAATAGAGCGGCTGACCATACTGCCTGCCGGCCCCCCTTCTGCCAGGGCTCGCGAGTTGATTGCGAGTCGGATTGACGTACTGGTTGAGGATCTCAAATGCCACTTCGACATCATCGTCTTCGACACACCGCCATTGCTCGGGTTTGCAGATACGTTAAACATTGCCGCGGCAGTGGACGAGGTTCTTCTCGTAGTACGCGCGGGCAAGACACCCCGGGAATACGTGCAGGTGGCGATCGAGCAACTGCGCAACGTGCGAGCTCCCGTCGCCGGTATTGTGCTTAATAGCGTCAAATCCCAGTTGAGTCCTTACTATCACTGGTACAGCGACAACCATTATCGCCAGTACTCGACAGTTAGTGAAAACCATGATTCTTCTAACCAGTAGGTCCTCTCAGCATTGGTACTCACGGCGGATATCAGGCTGGGCGCGCGTGTCCGTTGAGCCGTTACTCTGCCCTTCTCCTCGCAAAATCATTTGTGCCGCCGTGGTCTATGTCCTGGTTGCCTCCGTGCTGGCGACCGCGGCATTTGCCCAATCGGAGTCGCCCCTCCAATCGCCTTCCTCGTCCGGGCAACTGGCGGGCGCGGCCGCAATGATCCCTTCGCCCACGGAAGCTCCGCCGGAATATCGCATGGGAACAGGAGATGTTCTGGGGATTACGGTCTATAACATGTCGGAGCTTGACCGCACCGCCGTCGTGGGGTCCAACGGAGCATTACTGCTTTCCTATTTCCCGCAGCCACTCAAGGTTAATGGGGAGACGACGCAGGAGGTCGGGCAGCAAGTTGCGTCTGAGTTAAAGCACCTTCAGGTGCTGATTGACCCGCAGGTGAGCGTGACAGTGCTTCAAGTGGAGAGCAAACCCGTAGTGGTGGGTGGCGATGTCAGAAACCCGCAGGTCCTGCAAGAGATTCGTCCCTTCACCCTGCTCGAGGCGCTGATGCTGGCGGGCGGTCCGAAAAGCGGCGCCGGCAACACTGTGCTTGTGACTCGAGCAAACCGTAACGGCAAATTGGTCTCCTTTGATTTTCAGCTTTCGAAGGTGATCTCCGGAACCGACACCAGCTCCAACATCAGAGTCAAGCCGGGAGATACCATCCAGGTGCTGCCGGGGCAGAAGGTGTTCGTCGCGGGAGCGGTCAAGAGTCCGGGGGCGTTCGACCTTGGCCGCGGCCAGAGGCTCACGGTTTCGAAGCTCATGGCCCTGACGGGTGGATGGAAGGCGGACGCAGCACCGGCCAAGGCGGTGATTGTGCGGCAGGGGCCCAATGGCCAGCGGCAGACGGTCCATGTGGACCTGCCGAAGATCATGGCCCGCAAGGAGCATGACGTTGCGCTCGACCCGAATGACCTGCTCTATGTGCCGGGAAGCACGGCAAAGACGGTAGGCCTGACGGCGGCCAAGGGCGTGGGGGGAGCCATCTTCTTGGCACTCGGGTACCTGATCATACGCGGGTAGAAGTGGGTAACGAATGCCAGGTGGCAAATTTTACACACTGTCCACGAGAGAAACAATTTCAGCCAAAATTGCGGATTTAGGGGTTGCAGAAATCCCGTAAGTACATGATAAGTAATGAGTTATCAAT
>JAKASH010000132.1 GCA_021828225.1 Acidobacteriota bacterium
AGCCTTTCCACACCCTGAGCAAAGTTAGCAGGCTATTCCCGCACGGTCCTTCACTATTGAAAAGGATTTGACACTTTGCCGATTATGAGGCAAAACTCTAAGCTATATGGCAATAGCAGGGGAAGCTAGGTAGTCTTACCTGCATTGCATCCGCATCTCGCCGGAATGCTGATAAAGCAGAGAACTAAACCCGGGTCAGCTAGCCGGCTGCAAGGTAGTCAAATGTCATCCAAGAGCCGAGCCCGTTTCGCTGGACTCTCCACCAGCCTCCCTATTTTGTTACTCCGTGATTACCATCACTGCAACGACATCAGGATCAGGATGAAAATTAGCTGCAGTAGAGGAGGAAATTCTCTATGTCCGCGGTCAGGAGATTAGCCATAAGCCCTCAGCCACGATACGAAAACTCTTCGGTATTACCCGAACTTGTAGCTCACCTGCGCGAAAACAGAACTCAGCTCCGCGAGGAATGGGCCCACCGCATAACACAAGCGGAATTGTTAACGGCAATGACCAAAGAGGAGATTTTTGCCGAGGCCACTTCCATTTATGACAATTATGTCAACGTCCTGGAAACCGGCGCAGTTGAGGCGCTGCAGGCCTATGCCCGTAATCTCTCTGAGCGAATCATTCCTCGTGGCGTGGAAACTCACGAAGTAGTCAGGATTGTCCTTCTCCTGCGCGACGTGCTCGCACGGGCGCTGTTTAAGAAATACCAGGCGGATTTTGCGTTGCTCAACCGTGTACTGGACGCGTACGAACCCGCCGCCAATCGAATTGCCGTCACGGTAGCCGTGGGTTTTGCTCAGGAGCGCGAGAGGGTCATCCACGAACAGCAGGAGGCTATCAGAGAACTATCCACACCGGTCCTGCCTGTGCGCGAGGGACTTCTCATCCTGCCCATCGTCGGCGTAATCGATCCGCAGCGAGCGCGCAACTTGACGGGGCAACTCCTGCAAGGCATCCGCGCCAATCGCGCCAGGGTGGTTGTCATTGACATTACCGGCGTTCCTTCTATCGACTCGACTGTTGCCAACCATCTTGTCCAGACGGTCGAGGCAGCACGACTGTTGGGCGCAACGGCGATTGTGACAGGGTTGTCCCCCGAAATTGCCCAAACGTTGGTCACAATTGGTGTAGACCTGACCAAGATGAAAACTGTCTGTGACCTGCGCGGTGGAATCGAACAAGCGGATCGCGCGCTGGGTTACAGAGTCACCCGGAGGGAGGAATCTTCGCGCCAACAGAAAGGCAGGTAGCCCATGCTGGTCCCGATTCTCAAGCAGGGACAATACTTGATCGCTTCCTTGCAGGCAGCCTTGAGGGACGCTGACCTGGTCAAACTCCGGGATGCGCTGACAGAACAAGTCGGCACTCACCGTTCCAGCGGCGTCATCATCGACCTCACAGCGCTCGATGTCCTCGACTCCTTCGCCTGCCGAATTCTGGCTGATATCGCCAATATGGTCAGATTGCGTGGGGCAGAAACGGTGATTGTGGGGATTCAGCCCGAGGTAGCTTTTTCAATGGTTCAATTAGGACTCAGATTGGATGGTGTAGCAACGGCGCTCGATCTGGAAGAGGGTCTTGAGTACATGAAACGCAGAACTGGACGGATCACGCATGACTGTTATCCGAGATGAGATCCGGGTGCCCATCGGCACCGATGACGACATCCTTATTGCGCGACAGAAGGGACGAGAACTGGGGATCCGTTTAGGATTTGGGCCGTCGGATCTGGCGGTGATCGCAACAGCCATTTCGGAATTGGCGCGGAACATCCTGGTTTATGCAAGAAGCGGAAACATTATCTGCTGGCCTATTGAGAGAGGAACAAAAAAGGGGATTGTCATACAAGCCATCGATGAGGGCCCTGGCATTCCGAACATTGAAGTCGTTTTGAGGGACGGCTATTCCACCTCCGGCGGCCTGGGTCTTGGCTTGCCGGGCGTGCGACGGCTGATGGACGAGTTTGCAATCGTTTCCCGCAAGGATCGCGGGACTACGGTGACCGCAATCAAGTGGAAGGAATGAATTCATACATCGTCGAGTGGGGAGTGGCGGCGAAACAGATGCCCGGAGAGAGCATATGCGGTGACCTGCATCTGGTCAAGCCGGTTGATAAAGGTGTGCTGGTTGCCGTCGCTGACGGGCTGGGACACGGAAAACCGGCTGCCGAAGCTGCAGAACTCGCCATAGACGTGGCAGCGCAGTGTGCGTACGAGCCGCTGATTCGAGTGCTTGAGCATTGCAATCAGAGATTGAGCCGGACACGCGGAGCCGTAATGAGCCTCGCATTCTTCAACGCACTGGACAGCACCATGGCATGGTTGGGCGTGGGCAATGTTGAAGGCTTGCTGATGCGCCCGGTATTGGACGGGAAACACATCGATGAGTCCCTGGTGTTATCTGCGGGAGTCGTCGGAGTTCGGCTCCCACCCCTGCGCGCCGCTGTCCTGCAGATTGCTCCTCGAGATACACTTATTTTTGCAACTGACGGTATCCGGCCTGGATTCGAAGACACTGTAAATCTTTCCCAGGCGCCTGACAAGACCGCACAGGGTATCCTTGCACGCGACTGTCTGGGGACAGATGATGCCCTAGTGCTTGTCGCCATCTATCGAGGGAGGCCGCAATGACAGCCAGCAATGCCGAATTTATCGGCCGCTACGCTTCAGCCTTGCAGACCTACCTGGAGAGAACTGACGAAGCAGCCTTGGCGGAAGCTTATGAACTCGGTCGCGGGGCGCTGGGGCAGGAGATCAGTGTCCTCGAAATGGTCAGCCTGCATTGCGAAGCACTCGACCAGGCTCTCTCCCACATGTCTGGCCGCAAGGCTCTTCAGGGGATCATGAGATCCGCCCAGAGATTTCTGATCGAAAGTCTCACCCCTTACGAAATGACGATCAGCGGCTATCGGGAGACCAATCGAGCGCTGCAGGCCAGCGAGGAACGTTATCGTGAGCTGTTCGAAAACGCCAACGACATCATCTTCACCACGGACTCCGAAGGGAGGCTCACTTCAATCAACAGGGCCGGTGAAAGAATCACTGGCTATTACCGGGATGACCCTCCGCCAATCCCTTCCGACGTCGTGGTGTTGGAGAATTTTGAGCTGGCGGTCAGGCTGTTTGACCAGCTCATGGCCGGAGGCGATCCCATAACGCACGAATTCTCAATTCTGACCAAAGATGGGCGCCCCGTTACAGTAGAAGTGAGCGCCCGTCCGATTCTCCAGGAGGGGAAACCAGTGGGCGTCCAGGGTATTGCCCGCGACATCACTGAGCGCAAACGTGCCGAGCAGGCCTTGCACCGGCTCAACGAAGCTCTCGAAGAACGTGCCCGGCATATTGCGCACGAGCTTCATGACGAGGCGAGCCAGCTCCTGGTGTCGGTCCATATTGCCCTCGATGGATTAGCTCGTGATCTGCAGCCTTCCGGCCAGCAGACCATCCAGGACATTAAGGAGCTGATCGAACAGATTGAAGCTGAATTGCGCCATCTTTCCCATGAATTGCGTCCGACCATCCTGGACGATCTGGGCCTGCTTCCGGCCGTGGAGTTCCTTGCCCAGGGCGTCTCGAAGCGGTTTGGAATTCCCATCACGGTCGAGGGAATCGCCGAAGGTCGACTTTCGCCCCAAGCGGAAGTTGCCTTGTACCGTATCGCACAAGAGGCTCTGAACAATACCACAAAGCACGCGAGAGCCACGCACGCGTGGATTCGGCTGGAGAGGGAGAACGACAAGGTCCGTTTGACAATTGCCGACGACGGCGTCGGCTTTGATATCCAGTCCGTTTTGGGTCAAAAAGGAAGGCCGGGACTCGGATTGATCGGCATGAGAGAACGGCTGATTCCCTTGCATGGAGAGTGTATGATTAGTTCCAGTCCTGGCAAAGGTACGGAAATCTCAGTTTTAGTTCCATCGGAGGGCAAAGATGCCTACTCGTATCCTTCTGGCTGACGATCATCAAATGGTGCGGCAGGGGCTGAAAGCTATTCTTGAGCAGGAAGGCTTCAAGGTCGTCGGAGAGGCCGCGAACGGCCACGAAGCTACCAGATTGGCTCAGGAATTGGCTCCCGACGTCGCGGTCCTTGACTTGGCCATGCCTCTTATGAACGGAATCGGCGCCGCCAAAGCTATTGCTCAGGTCAATTCGGCAACCAAAATCGTCGTCTTGACGATGCACACGGAGGCCCAGTACGTTCTGGAAGCACTGCGGGCTGGAATCAGGGGCTACGTGCTTAAGAGCCGCGCTGCCTCCGAGCTGGTTCAGGCAATTCGCGAAGTTTCAAGAGGATCGACCTTCCTGAGTTCTGATATTTCAGATACGGTTGTCGATGCCTATCTCAATAAGGTCGATGTCCCAAATGATTCCTTAAGCCCACGGGAGCTCCAGGTCCTCCAGTTGGTCGCTGAGGGGAAAACGACGAAAGAAGTGGCGGCTCTGTTGAACATCAGCGTCAAAACGGCGGAATCACACAGAACGCGGATCATGGAAAAACTCGATGTTCACGAAACAGCAAGTCTGGTCCGGTACGCTATCCGGCGTGGCCTGGTTCAGCCTTGAAAGCATACTGAGGAGATCGCCCGCTACGAGATGGTTTCTCACCGCACACAACACTGACCGAGTCCACAGGTCTTGCGATGGATCCCACCGTTCCTTCCTCACGATGCAAGTTGCATCAAGAAACGTTGTAAGGTTTTTACCGGATTGACCTCTCTCCACTCGCGAGAATAGGATGAGTGCTCGCGAGATGCCCACGCTGTTTCGTGTTAAGGATGGGCGCTTGGCACGTTCGGCTTGAGTGAAGGTGACGGAGAAACCAAACATCCGGATCTGTGGAGACCGCATGGAACGCGTGTAAAAGTGAGATTTGAAAGGCTCTTTAAAGCCTTCCTGAAAATTCAGGGGGCGAATAACCCGGTCGTGAGAAAAAGGGGCGTTTCCATGGCCACGGATAGGAAAACGTGCTCAAGCCGCTAATGGCGTTGCGAGTCCTGCTGGCAGACGACAACGCGCCAGTTCGTCGGAGCCTGAAGGCTCTTCTTGAAAGGGAAGGATTCAAGGTGGTTGTTGAGGCCGCCGACGGAGAGCAAGCTGTCACGCTCGCCCACAAACATAAACCAGACGTCATCCTCCTTGATCTTTCGATGCCCCGTCTTAACGGAATCGAAGCTGCCCGCCGCATTCACAAGGCCATTCCCGGGGCGCGAACAATTATCCTGACCGTACACCGCGATTACCACTACATTGTCCAGGCCCTGGAAGCGGGCGTCAGCGGCTATATTATTAAGGCGCGCGCAACCCAGGATCTGGCCAAAGGCGTTCAGCAGGTCGCCGAGGGCAAACTCTTCCTCAGCCAGGGACTTCCGCAGGAACTCGTCCAGAACGTTTAAGAAACCTTCCACCCGAAGTGAAGCCTGTCGCAACTGCCTTCACAACCCGAGTGGCGGGAATTTTTCCTCTCTTCACCTATGTCAGGAATCGATGTCTAAATCACGATAACCGCTTCTTTGCGAAAAGCCCCTGGCGCCTCATTGAGACGAAATATAGTTGAAGAACATTGGCAGATTGTGCATAATCGACGGTTTCAACGAACGTTACCGGCGCACCTGTCTCTCAAAAATATTTCGCAGAAGGAGAATTCGATTGAACATCACGGCCGGCACCATCGACCATATTGACGCCCGCATCGCGGAACGGAACCTGCTTCTCCATCCCTTCTACCAGGCATGGACGCGGGGGGAATTGCCGCAGCCCTCGCTGCGCGATTATGCTCAACAGTATTACCATCACGTTGCAGCATTCCCCACTTATCTTTCGGCGCTTCACGCGCACACCGACGACCTGCAAGTCCGGCGGCACATTCTGGCCAACTTGATGGACGAGGAAGCCGGCAATCCCAATCATCCGGAACTCTGGCTCCGTTTTGCGGAAGCCACGGGCCTCAGCCGTGAGGAGGTCACCAACGCTGAACTGTGGACCGAAACCGAAAATCTGATCCGGACATTCCGCTTGGTGTGCCGCGTCGGAAGCGTGGCCCAGGGGCTTGCTGCGCTCTACGCTTATGAATCTCAGATTCCCAAAGTCGCGGAGTCGAAAATTGAAGGTCTCGAGAGTTTTTATGGTATGAGCAGCCCCGACGCCCTCGCCTATTTTCGCGTCCATATTGAAGCCGACCGTGAGCACTCGCGAGTCGAGCGGGAACTACTCGAATCCACTTTAGAATCCAACGACTCCCGCGACGTCGTTGAGGCAGTTGATACCGTACTGAACTCGCTTTGGGGCTTACTCTCGGGTGTCTGCTGGCGCCACGGCATCGAGTGCTAGTGCGGCGGCAACTCATTAAATACCTGCACTCGTACAATAACATTCGTCAAAAAAGTCCGCTGTGAGTTTCTCACATCAGACCTCGGTTCCAACCAGGACTACGTTTCATCAAACCTCAGTTTGGCACCCCAAGGTACGCCGGCTGTGCCTCGGGATCTCTACTCCCAGGCACTATCTTCAGTGCGAAGCGCCTTTGGCGCCTTATGCTGGCAGGCGTAGTTGGGCCCGCGACAATACGACGCTCCGTCAACCTCGCAACAAAGGGGAAAAGCTCTTATCATCTAGAAAACAAATGTCGTTGATGTCCGGGATGACAGTTTATGACCCGAGTGACATTTTTTGACGTGGGGGTAGAGGCATGGTGACAGAAAGTGGCATGACAAACAAAAGACACCACTCCTCCCTTCCTCGGCCAACAAATATCCGGCGCTCAACGCTATACTCCAAATCCAGTCTCCGACCCATCCAAAGCCTGCCAAATTAAGGGCGCCAGTTTTCAACAGGCTCCACCAGCAACTGGTCAGAACATCTCTTCATAGGCAGCATTGGGATCAGAGCATCCAGGGCAGGGCTTGGTGGGATGCTCCGCCGTATAGCCGCACACGTTGCAGACATAGTACAAGTGGCTCTCCGCCGTCATATTTTTAAGGTTCCCAAGAGCAGCTTTGAACAGTTTCACGTGCTGGATCTCCGCTGTCCGCACATACTGGAAAACTCGCACTGCGTCCGGGTTACCCTCAGCCTTGGCTTCCTCGATAAACGCCGGGTACAGGGCGTCGCGTTCAGGGGCTTCCCGCAGCTCTGCGGACGACTTGAGGTTTCGCCATGTCGTCTTTGGCACGGGCTGGTCAATCCTGAATGCAGGTTCAGCGCCCATCTTTCGAATCACAGCAGCAAGGTTTTTAAGGTGAACATGCTCCGCGCACGCGGCGGCGCGAAACAAACTTGCCACTTCACCGTATTCGTCTTCCTGCGCTCGCTCCGCAAAAGCCAGATAATGCACATAGGCATTCGCCTCGGCGTTGTAAGCCGTCTGCAGATTCTGCAGTGTCTTGCTTTCTTTGGGCAGAGCAGCAACCAGGGCCAACGATACAAACGCTACAACCGTCAGGCACCCCAGAATTGCCCCCGTTTGCAAGGTTTTGTAATTCAATTCTCGCGTAGTCATCTCGATCCCTCCTTTCTCCTTCCCCGGAGGGTCCGGTCAATCGACAATTCCCCTTTTTATTATCTCGAGAACCGGAAAATGTCTCAGTGACTCGAGTC
>JAKASH010000133.1 GCA_021828225.1 Acidobacteriota bacterium
CCCATTACCAAATTCAAACTCGCGACCTGAGATCAGAATAGTTGATTCGGTGATTTCGCGATTGGCGATTCGCGCTTTGAAATTCAGGCTTGGCGGTTTAGGACGGGTAATTGGTAATTGGTAATTGGTAATTCGTAACTCGTAATTGCCGTTGCTCCTGCGCAATCGGCTATCGCGAAATCGGCAATGGTTCGCTTTTTGCTTGTTGACATTGGGGAAAGAACGTTATAATTCAGTTGTTTTGGACGGTTCCACCTGCCAGAACCGCAGGCGGCGGGTGGTGGTGCCAGGCCGTTCCCGCAAGACGAAAGCCAGCGTGCGGCCCCGTTTGTGCGGAGCCGAAGAGCGGGAGGGGATGAGTTCCGCATCTCCACAAGTGTGTGGAGGTTGGATCTCTATGTGCATCTGGAAACAGTCCAAAGTGCCGGCCTTCGCAGCTGCCTGCGGTCTTCTCTTCGCAGCTTTCCTATTCAGTCCGTCTTATCTTCATGCGGGACAAGCCGCTACGGTTGCCAGCGGGCATGGCCAGAATGTCTCCACGAGCGCCAGCGCCGAGCCTGCGCAGCCTGGGTTTGCTCCGACAGACCAGCTTTCCATCCAGTCGAAGATCGATTCCATTGTGAACCGGGTCTCCAGCCGCTACCAGGTAGACCCGAAGCTGATTCATGCCATGATCCGGGTCGAATCCGACTATGATCCCACAGCGATTTCTTCCAAAGGCGCCATGGGGCTGATGCAGCTGATTCCTTCCACCGCCCAGCGTTTCGGCGTCCGGAATCCTTTCGATCCCAAAGAGAACATTCAGGGAGGCGTGACCTACCTGAGATATCTTCTGAACCTTTTCGGAGGCAACCTGCCGCTCTCGCTCGCCGCCTATAACGCCGGGGAAGAAACGGTGATCAGATCCGGAGGCATTCCGGAAATCCCTGAAACCGAGAATTACGTTCGGGAAGTGACTCATTTATACGATTCGAAAAATACCGGCGCCAGCGCGCTGGCAAGTCCGGAGGCCGGCCGCCTTGAACCCATTGTGAGCTACGTGGATTCTGAAGGCGTCGTCCACTTTACCAACGAATAGGCCAAATTCGATTGCCCCGTGCGACAGGAAAAGACCGGCCGCATGGCAACCAGCGGAGAGAAACAACGGGAACCACAGCAACAAGCCGGCGGATCGCAGTTTTAAAAGGATTTCAATTCCAGCTCGCCGTCCTGGTGGGCGTTTCACTCGTTATAGCCGGAGCGCCTTGCTTTGCCTCGGTGCGCCATCCCAGGCGCGCCGACGCCGCCTACGCGCGCGCCGTGGAAATGCAGCAAAGGCTTGAATCACGGCCCATTCGCTCGCGCAGTGTGGCGGACTACAAGCAAGTCATCAACGAGTTCCGGTCCGTCTACTGGTACGATTTCGCCAATCCCAAAGCGCCAATTGCGGCTGAAGCCATGGGCGATCTTTACGCGGAAATGGGCCGGGTGTTTTCGAGCCCCGCTTACTACCGCGACGCCATCAAGGCCTACAACTACCTCATTTCCCAGTACCCGCGTTCCAGCATGGCCCTTGACGCCTCGCTGAGCATCGGAAAAGTCTACCTCGAGGGTCTTCACGATCCAGACCAGGCTACTGATGTCTTTCGCTCGTTCCTCGAAAAGCATCCTTCGCTGCCTCAGGCCGAGGTGGCGCGGAAAAGTCTGAAGGGAATTGCGGACCTGCAGGCCCGGCAGCAAAGGCAGGAAAGTCCCAGCCGCGTTGAAAGCCCTTCGAACAATGAAAGCGCAGGCGGGTCGGTTGAGGTAACAGACATTCATGACTGGGCAGGGCCGGATTACACCCGGGTGGTAATTGGGGCGCAAGGTCCGTTCAAATTCAATACCATTCGCCTGAACCATCCAGACCGGGTTGTCTTTGACCTGCCGAACACCCATTTGAGCCGCTCGCTGCTGGGAAAGGTTATTCCCATCGACGGGGCTTTCCTCCGTGACATTCGTATCGGCCAGTTCAAGCCGAACGTTACGCGCGTGGTTCTGGACGTCAAGAACATCGAAGACTATTCGGCCTTTCCGCTTCCCAATCCCTTCCGGCTGATCATCGACGTTCACGGCACGTCAGCCAAAGCAGTCCGGGAAACTTCCTATCGAGAAGCAAGCGTTTTGTCAGCCAATACAGCGGTCGCTCCCAAGCCGCAGCCAACGGCCCGCACGAAGACGCCGGTCGAGAACCACTTGCCGGTACCCAGAACAAGTCCGGAAGCTGAAGCTGCAAACCAGATCCGGCGGAATGCGCCTGAGAAGACCGAAATGGCATCCGTTGACATGAGACCTCCAGTCGCAAGGCGCACGCCCATCTTCAGGCCAAAGCCAAAGACCGAAGCTGCAAATCAGGTCAAGCGCACTGAGGACCGGAAAACCGGAATCGCATCCATCAAGCGGAAACCCGATGCGCTCCCAATCGCCATCAGGCCGGCGTCCCCAACGTCCAACGGCTCCGAAACCCTCATGCGAGCCCTGGGGCTAAAAGTCACCCGCATCGTCATCGACCCGGGCCACGGCGGCTTCGATACCGGCGCGATTGGTCCCCACGGCCTGGAAGAAAAGAACGTTACGTTGGATATTGGATTGCGCCTGCGGAAACTTTTCGAGACCCGGACGGGTTACCAGGTCTTTATGACGCGCAGCACGGACAAGTTTATTCCTCTCGAGGAGCGCACGGCCATCGCAAACGAAGACCACGCGGACCTCTTCATCTCAATTCATGCCAACGCGAACCCCGATCATCACGTACGCGGAATCGCAACCTACTTTCTCAACTTTACGAGCGACCCTGAAGCCCTCAAGGTGGCGGCGCGCGAGAACGCAACGTCACAAGAGTCTGTCTTTCAACTGCAAAACATCATCAAGAAGATCGCCCTCAACAACAAGATTGAGGAGTCCCAACAGCTTGCCCGCGACGTCCAGAGCGTCTTGTACAAGCGGATGTCCGGAATCTCGCGCGGCATCCAAAACTACGGGGTTCTCAAAGCTCCTTTCGTTGTTCTGATCGGTGCGAACATGCCGTCCGTTCTGGTCGAAACAGGGTTCATCACCAATCCCCGCACGGAACATCTGTTGCGAGAGCCCGCCTACCGCGAGCAGATCGCCAAAGGCATTTTCCACGGCGTCGAAGACTACATTGATAACCTGGGAAGCGTCCGGGTGGCGCAACGGAATCGTTAGCGCCACAGCGCCGGGCAGCTTTGGGCCGAAACCAAGCCAGAACTCCGTGCGGTACGTGCCACACAAAATTTCACACGGAGCGCACAGAGCGTCTCAGAGCTATCCGTGTCAAGGCTTTCCGGCCGCTGCGAACACACAGACACAATGCCCTATGGATAACCCGCATTCCGCCGGCCCTTATTGACGCGCACTCCGAATTTGCAGAGACGAATCCTTGCCGGGAAAACAGGAATTTACGACTTTGCAGCGGTGGGCCTCACCGCCGGAATGACCCTCCCACCTCCCGTTCGCGAGCCGCCCATCCACAAAATTCGGAGCCTCAAAGCGCAAGGCAGGCAGGAGCGGCCTGTCTTACAGGCGGACAAAAAGCCGTTGCCATGAGGCTCCTGCGCCCGCACCTTGAAATTCTGCTATGCTAACATTGATGAAGTTTATCACCCTCCTTAGCATATCGCTTTGGATCATTCTCATCCCGAGCCTTGCCTTGCCGGGAGCTCAGCGGACGACGTTTCTCAACTTGGCTCAGATGCCGAAATGGCAACTGGAAAATGCCCAGACCGTCAGCCTTAACGACGTGCGCAGCTGGGGGGTACAGCCGGCTGTCGATGTTGAGTATGGCGTTAAGAAAGTAGAAATTCGCACCTACCGCGAGGGCAATCAAACCGTCCAGGCTGTTGTCGAAAAAACGCCCGACCCTTCTTCTGCGTTTGGATTATTGACTTTTTACCAGAATGAATCGATGAAGCCGGAAAAGGGCATGAAGCTCACCGTCGCCGGATCAGATCAGGCCTACATGGCGCGCGGTCCATTTTTTGTCCGTGTCCGGAAACCGGTGAAACCCAAAATGTCGGATGAAGATTTCCGCTCTGCACTGATCGATATTGCAGGAGTGGCTCCTTCGGCGAACGCCATGGCCCTTTTGCCGCCAACACTGCCACCGGAAGGACAGATTCCCTGCTCGGGGAAATATGTTCTGGGCCCGGTAGCAGCACAGCAGGCAATTCCATCCGTTCCTGCGAATTTCGTAGGATTCCAGCAAGGCGCGGAACTTCAAGCAGCCGGTTACGGGCGGAATGGGCAGAAAACGACTCTCATCCTCATCAGTTATCCCACTGCGCAGATTACACGCATGCGCTACAGCGCTCTGGTACAAAGTCTCGGCGTCAATCAGAAGAGCGGACCTGGTGCAGTGTACGGGAAAATGAAGGGCACCTACGTTCTGCTTGTTCAAAATGCTGCTTCAAAAGAAATTGCTGGCAGATTGATGGACCGATTGACCATCGAACAACAGGTCAGTTGGGATCAGCCTCCTCCGGGCAAGCCCGTGGCCGTGCAGATGGTCCACTTGATTTTAGGCAATATTCTGCTTGTGATTCTTCTGGCTGCCATGGCTATACTCGGTGGGATCTTGCTTGTCTTTTCGCGGCGATTTGCGGCAAGGCTGTTCCCGCATTCAGACTGGGCCCGGGGCTACGAGGACTCGATTATCCGCCTCAACCTAAAACAACAGTAACCCTAACCAGGAACAGGACTTAACCCTCAGGGGAGAGTATTTTCAGATTTCACGCAAGAAATTTTCAGAGTTTTCGGCGAAAGCTTGTTCCATCTAAACTACAGATAACAATAGGTTTGTTTGTAAAAAATTTTTCTAGAATTTCCTTGACATGGCTGCCTGCTTTTCATTACACTCCAACCGAGTTTAGATGGCGGAGCGCGTCCGCCGTTCTATTCTCCTCTCTAAAAGTGCTCACCCGCAGGTCGGGGAGTCCTGCCCTCCTGTCGGGTGAGCATTGTTGTATCCACTTCGATCTTCCATCAATTGTCCAACTGCCGGATTAACCTCACGCGATTGTGCGGCCTGCATACAACCTGCAGAGGAACCAGGCTTGGCCATCGAAAGGTGGTCAAACCGCGCCATGAACCCTCTCCTTGGGCCTGTCCATGGGATCAACTGTATTAGGAAGCCGCCATCTTTAGCACCAGGCTTTATGCCCGGCATGCTATCTTGTAGGGTGGCACCACGCGTAAGTATGTTTTCAAAACATAACACTGGAATTTGGAACCATCTGCAATCCATTGAAATCCTTGAGGTTGCTGCTTCGTGGCGTGCGAAGACAGGGAATGTCGTTAAGATATCCATGGCCAAGCTCGAACATGGCACTTGAAGATTTAGCCGTGAGTCAGGTACCATATCTAGGAAGCTAGTGAATAGCTGGTTGCTGCAATCTGTTTTTTTCAAGGCGTGATGCCTCGGCGTTCGTGGCAGATTTCTGAAAAATGTCGGAAGCGTGTCGCTCCGAAGCCGCAAGGAATCTCTCTCTGAAATATGACAGCATGCGAAATTCCCTGTCGCCAGTGCTTCATCGGAATACAGGTGACGCAAGTTTTTCAACAACTTGATAGACTTTGACAATAAGGATTCGCCGAACCCGTCAAAAGCCTCTCCACCTGCAAAGGGTCGATCTCTCCGACCGTGTGAGCGATCTTTGTAAAGGGCAATGACGGCAAGTCATCAAGACAGTAAAAGCAGCAGCAGTCTTTTTCACCTTCAGGCCGGCGTAGCTCAGTCGGTAGAGCAACGGTTTCGTAAACCGTAGGTCGGGGGTTCGATTCCCTTCGCCGGCTCCATATTTTCAATAACTTAGCCCATTGTTAACCTCCTCCGGGTCATCCTCGGCTACCTTCCCGGCTACTTTAAGCGAAACTGTATTCTTCTCCGCCTGGATTTGGGCTGCGGCCGATTTGAGTCTTCGCCAGACTGCCCCCGAAGCTTCCCGTTGGGCCTCATCTGCGACGTGCGTGTAAATCATGTTGACCCCCTCACTGACGTGCCCAAGGCGGTCCATCCGCGTCTTCGTATCCACGCCTTCTTCCCGCATCATGCTGTTGTTCATGTGTCGGAGTGCGTGCCAGTGAATCCACGGCATGCCCAACTTCTCGGCCAACGGCCTGATGTAGCGCCGCATGAACCAGCGCATCTCCATCGGCCGGCCCCGCCTGCCGGGAAACAGCCAGTCCTGAGGCTGAGCGTCCGGAAAATTTTCCTCCTTATACTTGCGCAGGATTTCCATCTGCTCATCTGTCAACAGAATTTTCCGGTATCCCTTCTTGGTCTTGGGTGGATTGCTTTGACCCTGCCAGACGGATTCCCGGATAAAAATCGCGCTGTCTTTCCAGTCAATCGATGACCAGCGCAGTCCGCGCACTTCTCCACAACGATTCCCCAGCCACAGCACAGCCTGCCAAGCCATCTTGCGACGGGGATCTTTCAATCCGTCCAGGATGGCCATCGCTTCCTGCGGTGTGGGCATAAGGTACTCCGGTTCGGGTCCCTTAAGAGGGAGCTTGATCAGGCGGGCGGGATTGTACGTCAAGCCGGCTCCCAAGCGAATGGCCGAAGTCAACACACTGGACAGAGTGGAACGGTAGTTCGCGGCTGTGTTATGGTTACTGGTCTTACTGTCGAGGTGTAACTGAAGTTCCGCAGTCCCCAGGCTGCTCATGAGCCGTCCCCCGAAACGGGGCAACCAGATTCGTCTCATGTGCGACTTCATGTCCCGTTGAGTACTCGCTCTCTTGCTTTTTAACTCAGACTTCAACTCGTGTTTCTCTTTGTCGTAGAAGAAGCGCTGCCAGAAGCCAGCCAGAGTTTCTGAATTTCCGGCCACTTCCCGATTTTCGTTCTTCTTTCTCATGTATTCCCGCATCAGCTTCCGGGCTTCGCTCTTGGTCAGATCTTCCACCCGGCCTAATACGTGCGAAGGCCGGTGCTTTCCTTCCGTCCATTGAACGCACCAGCTCCCGTTTTTGATTCGGAGACTGCCGCTCCGATCTCGGCGTCGAGTCATCTTTATTCCTCCTCGAGCCGCCGAGTCCAACACCGTCACATTAGTGTTTTCTCCGACCTGCCGCAAGTAGTTGTCGACCACAGCAGGATCAAAACGGATGTCCCCGGAGGGCGTCCGCAGGTGAGGGATGAATTGGGGGTGTCTTGGCTTGAGGCGCCTGTAAATGTAGCTTAGGGAGCAGTTCCATCTTGCTGCAAGTCCCTGAACCGTCAGGAACGAATCTTCGACTTCAGGCATTTCGGTAAACCTTTTCAGCGGTCGCAGGAGCGCACATGGGTTTACCGGTCGCTGAACGGGGGCAGTGGCCCGGAAGTCGAAGCTTCTCAACCGACAGTTACCGGTGAGCGAGTAGGCGATACTCCTCTCCATAACTTGCTCATTCCTGATTAATATAGGCTAAGCGAACGAAATGGGTTGCAGCACGTGCTGCTTTTATATTGCTGAAATGACTGGTGTTGCGCTTCATTGCTCAGAGTGACGAGTACTTTAGCAAGCAAACACGAC
>JAKASH010000134.1 GCA_021828225.1 Acidobacteriota bacterium
ACAAAGCTACCGGCAGGTCGTAAGCATCGAGCGCGAGAATTGACCACGCGAGGCTCCACGCGGCAGGACATATCGAAGCTTGGTGTTCGAGCCACCGAAGGCTGCGGCGAATCAACCTATTATTCGGCTCACTGCGAAGGGCAAGCAAGGCAATCGCCGTCGTATCAATGTGCGGCGTCATGGGCGAACCATAGACGACACCGTTGCCGGCGTTCCAGCCTTCCCTCGGACAAGCCCGGTCCTGGAGCATCTCGACGCCGCGCTGGATCCGGCCATCAACTTTTCCATTGTGGCAACCTGAGAAATTCTGTTTGAGCGCGAGGAGGGTGAGCGCAGTCGGCACGACCCAACTGCACGTACCCGACTGCCAGGGCCAGCCGAATTTCTCTGGGTCGAAAACTACGTGCGTATCTGTCGTCCGAAACTTCCATCGCCAAGGCCAACTCGCTTCCCGGCCTTTGGAATGGAGGAGCCAGTCCGCCGCTCGGGCTGCGGCAGCGGGCGACGTGCGCAGCGCGTTTAGGGTCAATAACGCCAGGCCGGTGAGACCTGATGCTTCGTCGTCATTCGCAAAGGACCCCCAGCCTCGGTCGGGACGCTGCGCATCGATTAAGACCCGCGCGTCCGCGACCCGGGACCGGCCCAAGGCCATCAACGCCAGGCAAGTGGGCTCAAGCGCCATCTCGACGGAGCCTCGATGGAAAGGCCAGCCGCCGCACGGGAGGCGACGAGAATCGAGACGAGCATGAAGCCGATCAACAAGCGTTTCCACACGCTCAGTCTTGCGCGGGATGTGAAGTCTGTCAAAATTCCGGCTTCTCTTGTGGTCGAGCCTCCCCGTCAGTGCAACTTTTCCGATTGACGCCGAAACTTCCCGACTCGCCCTGGTGATTATGCGTACGCTCCGGTCCCAGCGACCATCGCAGCCGCGAATAGCATCCGCAGCGGAGGGGGACAAAGTATGACCACAGATTCTTCATAGCCTGTTCTCTTTTTCTTTCTATAAACAAATGCAAGTCATGGCATCAGTTCAGTTTCTGGACGGCCTGTGATTCATCGCATGATTTCTTGGGTCAACATGACGCTGCTGGGCAGCGATGATTTGTGCAGGAGACTCAAAGTACTTGGCAGGCAACTTGACCCCAGACGGCCCAACTTCCGAGTGGCCCGCTACACAACCGTGTGCCGTTCGCAGGACGAGATGGCGACTTTTCAGGCCAAATCCCGGGCGTGGGTCGGAGCCCTAATTCTAGCGAACTGCCGGGCGGGAGCTGTGCGTACGCCATGAAATTTATTGACTTTAGTATGGCCCACGCTTACAATTTTTTCGTGCGGACACACGTTCTATTATCGTCATCCCTTTCGCTGAGTTATCTCAGCCTGCAAATGGGGGGTGGCGTGTAAGGTAAGTTGGGAATCAGTTGCTCGAGAAGGCCACCCCTAAAAAGGTGGCCTTTTTTATTTGCGCCGATGGTGCAACTGGCAGACACGGGAGCCTCAAAAACTCCTTCATGGGGGTTCGATTCCCTCTCGGCGCACCAAAGGAAGCGTGGCTCAGTGGCGACAGCAGCGGGCCGTAACCCCGCCAGCCCTTGTGGCAAACACCGGAGGTTCAACTCCTCCCGCTTCCACCAAGATCTCCGGTCGTGGCGCAACTGGCAGACGCGACGGTCTCAGAAGCCGTTCGCTGTGAGTTCGAATCTCACCGACCGGACCAGTGCCCATGTGGTGCAACTTGGCAGACACGCCGCTTTGAGATGGCGGACGTTGGAGGTTCGAATCCTCTCATGGGCACCAAGATTGGGAGAGATGGCCGAGTGGCTTAAGGCGCCGCCGTGCTAACGCGGAACGCGATTGCGTCGTCGGTTCGAATCCGACTCTCTCCGCCAGATTCGGAAAGGTGCGCGAATGGTAAGCGGCACGCCTGGAGAGCGTGTGCGGGTAAAACCGTTGCGAGTTCGACCCTCGCCCTTTCCGCCAGTTTACGGAGGGATGGCCCGAGTGGTTTAAGGCACCTGCTTTGAATACAGGAGGCCGCAAGGTCCGCGAGTTCGAATCTCGCTCCCTCCGCCACGGAAGGTTGGCCGAGTCAGGCAAGGCTCCGGTTTCGAGAACCGGCGACGGCGTAATAGCCGCAGGGGTTCAAATCCTCTACCTTCCGCCACCATTCCGGGCGTGATGCAACGGCAGACATCTGAGGCTTAAACCCTCGGTTTTGCTGGTTCAAGTCCAGCCGCCCGGACCAGATATTTTTTGCTTGAATTTTGATTCCAACAATGGGAAAGTAATTTGTTGTAAAGTTCAGAGTTGACAATGTTGAGATTCCCCAAACCCGAAGCACGATGCGAGCGGCAAGATAGGCCGCATCGCATATTTGTGTTTGCTCCCCGGCAGGTCGGTTGCACCATTATGGCGACAAATCCAGGGCGCGGCGGGGGTGGGTAGAATCCAGAGCACAGTTCGGATTCTAAAAAGCCCGCCGACAAAGCGGGCTTTTTTTATGCTCCTTGACGAATGTTCCCGTGCTGACGTGGCCAAGCGTTTAAGGCGTCCGGCTTGTACCCGGAAGATCGCTGGTTAAAATCCAGCCGTCAGCTCCAGAGTTGAAAATGTTGAGACGGGTCAAATCCGAAGCACGGTGTGAGCGGCAAGATAGGCCGCATCGCATATGTGTGTTTACTCCCTGGCAGGTCGGTTGCACCACCATCATGGCGACGAATCCAGGGCGCGGAGGCGGCGGGTAGAATCCAGGGACATTTCGGATTCTAAAAAAAGGCCCGCCTCAAAAGCGGGCCTTTTTTTGTTGCTCTTTGACAACTGAAAGACAAATTCACAGGGCCGTCGTTCAGCGGCCAGGACAGCAGCCTCCAAAACTGCCCACGGGAGTTCAAGTCTCCCCGGCCCTGCCAAGGCGTGGTAGCCAAGTGGGAAGGCATCTGCCTGCAAAGCAGACAACCTCGGTTCGATTCCGAGCCGCGCCTCCACAGTGGTCAGCACTGGTGTGCGGGCGCGCCTTATACGCGTGTAATTGCCCCGGATCAGGGTGCACGGCAGGGTTCGATTCTCTGGACCACTACCAAGTTTCGCCTCCGTCGTCCAACGGATTAGGGCGCCACGCTACGAACGTGGAGATCGGGGTTCAAGTCCTCGCGGGGGTGCCAGATCTGAGGGCGCGTGCGGCCAACCGGATCGGCCACCAGCCTCCTAAGCTGGCGATATGTGGGTTCGAATCCCACCGCGCCTTCCATGCCGGGCTCATCCAACGGCAGGATGCTCCCCCGATTAGGGAGACATCAGGGTTCAAATCCTTGGCCCGGCACCACTCCGGTCTAGCACAACAGGTCGTGCGCTCGGCTGTTAACCGAGACGATCTCCGTTCGAGTCGGAGGGCCGGAGCCAGTTTTGGAAGCGTAGCTCAACAGGCAGAGCGCCTGCCTTTTAAGCAGGGCGATGCGGGTTCGATTCCGGCCGCTTCCACCGCTGCGATAGCTTAGTGGCAGAGCCGCTGATTCGTAACCAGCAGACCGGAGTTCGATTCTCCGTCGCAGCTCCACGGTGGGTGAACCCAAACGGTGCGGGGCCTGGCTGTGAACCAGGTGCTAGCGGGTTCGACTCCCGTCACTCACCCCAAGATTCGGCCCTGTGGCGCAGCGGACAAGCGCGGCTCCGTCCGAAGGAGCAGGTCGTCGGTTCGAATCCGACCAGGGCTTCCATGCTGGCGTAGCTCAGTGGCAGAGCAGCCGCTCGGTAAGCGGCCGACCTGAGTCCGATTCTCAGCGCTAGCTCCATGGGAGTGAGGTGTTATTGCCGGCACACCCGGCTCTTAACCGGAGAGGTGAGGGTTGAAATCCCTCCACTCCCAACAGGATCTGCCCGGTTAGCTCAGACGGGTTATGAGCGCTGGTCCTACAAACCAGAGGTCCCGGAATCCCAAGCCGGACTGGGCACCAAGCTTTTGGGTGCGTAGTGTTTAACGGGAGCACATTGGTCCTGCAAACCAAGAGTGGGGATTCGACTTCCTCCGCATCCACCAAGATTGGCGGTCATAGTTCAGTGGCAGAATCCGACATTGCCAGTGTCGGGGCGCGGGTTCGATTCCCGCTGACCGCTCCAGGATTCGCGGCTGTAGCTCAATGGCAGAGTAGGAGTCTTCCAAACTCTCGACGACCGGTTCGATTCCGGCCAGCCGCTCCAGATTTTCGGGATGTCGGGTAACGGGAGCCCACCTGCTTTGGGAGCAGGGCGGTGGAGGTTCAAATCCTCCCATCCCGACCAGATTGACGGGAAGTGGCCTAGTGCTTAAGGCGCCGGTTTCGGGTACCGGAGATCGCGGGTTGAAATCCCGCCTTCCCGACCAGTTTGCTGCGGGCGAGTGGAACGGAAAACCATGAGAGCCTCATAAGCTCTTCGATAATGGGTTCGACTCCCATGCCCGCTACCATTTTTTGCCCTCGTCGTCTAACGGCAGGATTCCTGATTCTCGATCAGGGGACGCGGATTCAACTTCCGCCGGGGGTACGGGGGCGTGGAGGAGTTGGAGTCCTCGCGGCACTGTCAATGCCGAGAACGCCGGTTCAAGTCCGGTCGTCCCCGCCAATTTTTATGGCCTGTTCGTCTATCGGTAGGATGGCTGATTTTCAATCAGTCGAGGCGGGTTCGACTCCCGCACAGGCCACCAAAGGAGCGCTATGCAAATCATCGACAACATTCCGGTATGGGGAACCCCGGTTGACGAAGGCGCCTTGAAGCAAATCCGCACCTGCTACTGGATCTTCGGGCAGGCCGCGATGATGGCTGATCACCACAAGGGCTACGGTGTTCCGATCGGCGGCGTCATCGCGCACGAATACTTGATCGGCCCCTCTGGTGTCGGTTATGACATCGGCTGCGGCAACAAAGCAGTGCTGACCGATGCCGACGCGCAGGACGTGCGTGCCAACATCGTCCGCATCATGGATGATGTTTGGTCAACTGTCAGCTTCGGGATCGGGCGCAAGAACCGCGAGGACGTTGACCACGAGCTTTTCGAGAACGACGACGCTTGGCAGATTACCCAAGGGGCCAACACCGCAGCATGGAAACTCACATCGCTGCGGGATATGGCTCGTGCTCAGCTTGGTACAGTGGGCAGTGGGAACCACTACGTGGACATTCTGCAGGACGAGCAGGAGCGAATTTGGGTTGGGGTTCATTTTGGTTCTCGCGGTTTTGGCCACAAGATCGCCACGCGATTTCTGAATCGAGCCGACGCGAAGGACGATATGGATTCGGCTCCCATTGCGCTTGATGCTCGAACCCGGGAAGGCCAGGACTATATCGCCGCGATGAAACTGGCTGGCCGGTATGCCTACGCGGGCCGCGATTGGGTGTGCGATCGAGTGGTGAAAATTCTCGGCGCAAAGGCACTCGACTCAGTTCACAACCATCACAATTTTGCCTGGCAGGAGACGCACGGCGGAAAGTCGCTCTGGGTAGTTCGCAAAGGTGCAACGCCGGCCTTTCCTGGCCAGCGCGGATTTGTCGGCGGCACGATGGGCGAAAACTCCGTGATTCTGGAAGGCATCGAGAACGACGATGCTGCCTTGTCTCTCTACTCAACGATCCACGGTGCCGGTCGCGTCATGGGCCGGATGGAGGCCAAGGGCAAGTGGGACAAGGCAACCGGTGATTGGAAGCGCCAGCCGAAGGTCACCCAGGAGATGATGGACACTTGGGTGAAGGAAGCCAAGGTTGAACTGCGCGGAGGTGGAGTTGACGAGTCGCCGCACTGCTATAAGCGACTGCCGGAAGTCCTGGCCGAGCACTCCAAGTCGGTGCGAGTCCTTCACACGCTCAAGCCGCTCGGTGTTGCGATGGCTGGCAAGAACGAGTTCGATCCGTTCAAAGACTGAGGGAGCGTCGTCCAATCGCATAGGGCGCCCGCCTTCTAAGCGGTGAATCCGGGTTGAAGTCCCGGCGCTCCTCCCAAGCCTTGAAGAGGTTTTATGTCCGACACTCTGGTTCTCGACACTCTGGGTTTCCCCGTGGCCTTCGTCTCCTGGCAGAGGGCGGTCAATCTGCAATGGCAAGACCGCGCCGTGGTGGTGGCGGAAGATGCCAAGCGCATCCTCCGCTCGCCGTCCTTCGAGATGGGAATGCCGCGCGTGATCAAGCTGCGGAACCATATCAGCCGGAAGCTGCGGCTCAAGGTTCCGATGACTCGCCGCAACATCGCCATCCGCGATAACAGCTCGTGCCAGTATTGCGGCAAGGTGCTGGAAACGGCGGAGTACACCATTGACCACGTCCTGCCCGGGGCTCGCGGAGGGATCTCGGGGTGGACGAATCTTGCGCTGGCGTGCGTCCAGTGTAACAAGCGCAAATCGGATCGAACTCCCCAAGAAGCTGGGCTTATGCTCCGACAGAAGCCCTTCGAGCCAAGCCAGTTCGACCCGCGGTTCAACTTCAGGCTGCACATCAAGGTGCTTCGGCCTGAATGGTCGGACTATAAGGTGTATCTCTACTGGAACGTCGAGCTTGAAAAGTAATTCCCCGGTGAGCAAGCGCGGTCGTTGCGATGGTCTGAAAAGCCATAGAGCGCCGTTCGACTCGGCGGCCGGGGACCAAGACTCTGGCCTCGTCTAAGGGTAGGACGGCTGACTTTGACTCAGTCAATCTTGGTTCGATTCCAGGGGCCAGAAACATTCCCAGCTCGTTTAATGGTAGGACGCTAGATTCTGAATCTTGAGATTGGGGTTCGATTCCCTGGCTGGGAACCAATGCATGATCGAATGTTTTGAGGACTTTACCGCGGCGAATTTGAAGCCCATTTCGCCGTCCGAGCGGAAAGGAACGGTATACTGAGCCGCGTGGCACGGTGCGGTTTTTGTCGATAAAAGCTGCTGGATGCGAAGGCGCCCTCGCTCAGCTCAATCTCGGGAACAGACCAACCCACCACCTAAGCCGGATTGGGAACGAAAAACGCCCTTCTCTGGCAGGACATGCGACGCGCGCTGATTCTGGCATCCACGGGTGTATAGTCGGCCACTCGGACGTTAGCTTGCCTACGTACGTATTCATGACCGCCACCGGTCGCCAGACCGATGAATAGGAGTCTGACAGGTACCTGACCGGTCTACGAACTTGGCAGGATGAAATTATGGCGACAACTTTTTCATAGCCAGTTCAGTTTTACGGCGATTCACTCTCCTTGCAATCCAGGAAGGCTGAACGATCTACCAAAGGACTGTTCAAGGCTTCCGCCTTGCTCGCCGCGCACCCTCACGCCAAGCCGGATGACTCGCCGAAATGGTGGCGACAGATTTTTCATTGCCATTTGTTGTATCTCGTCGCCAGGCGGTCAGACCAGGCGCAAATCCTTCTGGTGGAGACTATCCGTAGCAGGAAAACCATTGCGACAACTCTTTCATAGCCTATTCGATGTTTTTTCGCCACCCATCCCTCTTCGCTTGCGACAGAAGATACAGCGCAACGAAAGTATGGCTACAGATGTTTCATAGCTTATTCGGATTCAT
>JAKASH010000135.1 GCA_021828225.1 Acidobacteriota bacterium
ATAACTGCCCTCATCCCAAACAGTTCCACAGAAAATTCCCTCTATCACAAAAAGGAAGATGCGTCAGAACAAATTTACCGTGATGCGCCGGTGTGCCCCGGCTTTCGGCAAACTTCCGCCTGGTCGGCCGCCTCATACTTGCGCCCCATCGCTCGGGGAGTTTTCGCCCCCGACAACGCATGGGCTTTGGCCCTTCGGTCTCCCTCGAATGCGGTCGGGTGCGACCACCCCGATTCGGCGCCGAATGTGGCGCATCGCCGGAGTGCTCAGGGAGGCCCTCAATTCCTTCAGGTCGCTTTCGGGGTATTCCTTCAGAAAGCAGGCATGCCCCAGCTCGAACGGAATGACATTAACGGCCCTCAGTGAATAGTTATGAGACTCGGCCTCCCGATTGATTTTGGCAAGCAAGGATTCCTTCGTGTGCACCCCACGTGCGTCAATCGCGAGGTCTCCGAGAGTAACAACGACGTGGTGGACGATCCCGTCGTCCCCGAGCACCGACCCCAACGTCGCGGGGCCTCCCAAGAACTTGGCTAGCGTAGACACGAATCCGGCGCAGTAACCACGAATCCAACATCGGAGCCTGCGACCAGTTGCGAGTTGCCACCTTTGGAGAGCGTCGGAGAGCGCCTGGTCGAGGGCCTTGCTGACTTCGTCTTCCGAGACGAGAGAGGAGATCGGTCTACTAGAAGCCATTGCAAAACCCTCGGTAAGCGATTGAAACCATGAGGTCTAAGTTGACGATTTCCAATCCTAAAGGTCGAGGCTAGAAGGGTTTATTGAAAACAAATGACTTAACCATTCACCCCTCCCCACCTTTCGGATTTGCTTGGTTTTTGTCAGGCATTTCAACAAGTTCCATGAGGTTTTGCAATACGTTCTAGTCATCGCCCGGCTCAAGCGGCGAGCGGAAAAGACACCGCCACTTGCCCTTGTTCTCCCAGATTTCCGCGACCGCAGAATGCCATTCCGGGTCGTCGGGCTTCTCCAGGACCTGCTCCAGCAATCTTCGGATTGGCACTCTCACATTCAGGTGGATGCGTGGCACAAAGCGCAGCCCGAACTCTCGCGACCGCCGCTTCGTCAGGTCAATCCACTCTTTCAACTCGGCACTAAGGTCGAGGTCGGCATGATTGTAGCGGACTTGCTTGCGCAGGAAGGGAAGCGCGTGCGTTACGATAACGATGTTCTCCGGCAGTAGCGAAAAGTAAATCCAGTAGTCCTTGTCCAGGAACAGCCGTTCGATGCCCTGTAGCCCATTTACGGCAAACCACCTGTCGCTCTTGTGGACAGTCTTGACCTCGATCTTCCGGACGTCCCCCGACTTGCTGATCGATAACCCGTTAAAACCGGAACGCTTGTTTGTGAGCGAGAGAGAAAAATGCCGCGAAGTCTCGAGGGAGGTGACCAACCCCCAACCGCGCGCTTCCACTCTCAGGGTTTGCTCTTCAGCCGCCATCTTCAATCAAGTTGACCCTAAATGACCCTGGAAAGTGCGGGACTTGCGCGCAAACGGAACAAAAGCGTTCGGCTCGTCAAAAATGAAAGGCACATTGAAATGTGCGGTGTTTCCGCTCCCGCCCCAGAAGCGAAATTCGGAGAGGCGGGTCACCCGCTGATACAGCGATGTAAAGACGAACGCCAGATGCCCTGCAATCTCAGCCGATTCGATTCTGTGAATCACTTTCCAGAGATGGCTCATCGCCGCCAAGTTACGGGGAGTATAAAATTTGTCGATGCAGTCCAGGCCGTGTTTGGCCGGCTGTCGCAGGTTGACCCCATTTGGCAAGGGGGTGCGAGGATAGAACCCCTCCGCCACGGGCGGGGCGAGATCGAGCTCGTGAATCAGGCGAATGTCTCGGGAATCCACTGGATGCGTCACCTCTTGCTGTTTGGAACCACAGCACTTGTAACCGACTTGGACCGGTTGGGCGACCGTACGTGCCAGGAGAGATTTCTTGAGGTTCTTTGCGCACGCTGGACAAGGAAATTCCTTTAGGATTTTGTGCTCCCTCACGGTCTTGCCGTAGCGTCGGCACACATCCCAAAGTAAAAAATTGTGACCGCATCGATTGCAAACGACCCGATAAGACCACACGGTGTATAGGAGCTCTGCCGCCCGACCGCACTCGCGGCAATTCGTCGTGTACAACCTTCTCCTGAGATCCGCCAGGCTGGAGAGCACGCAGTGTACCGCCGCCTCAAAAAGGCCCGGATCGACAGAGGTGGTAAACCTGTTTGCAATAAATGCTGCGGCGGGCGAGAGCTCATTCAAAATACAGTCGTGGCCAAGGACGCTCGCTGCCACACCGGTCATCCCGCTGCCTGCGAATGGGTCGAATACGAGGCCGGGGGAGCGCAGGTAGTGGTTCAGTAGCTCCGCAATGGCCTGGGGGGGGACCTTTGTGTGGTAAGTGTGAGCGTCATAAGTATAGGTATTCTTGCCCGCCGACATCCCAAAAGCCGGCGGGCGACGGACCGTTTTCGCCGGCGAGCTATGAGCCCGGATGACGCGGGCCAGGTCCTCTTTATCCCGTCCGCCCATTACGCCATCCTGGAGCAGGCGGCCGATTATCGGTTTCTGTACCGTCGAAGACAAGGAAATATTGGCAAGCGGGGCTCCCAGGACGCCCTGCCCCGAACGGCGGCTGCGTGCACCGCGAGAAGCAAACGCGCCGACCGAACGTGGGGCGCCCCCAAGGGCTTCGCCCCTCGCAACCCTGCGGTACAGGGCAGCTATCTGTTCGGCCTGCTCGGGGCTAGGCTGAGCCGAGCCCCGCTCCCACTTGTTGATCGAAACTGTTGAAGTGCCCAACAGGATAGCGAGGTCGGTTTGAGACAAGCTGGCTCTCTCTCTTATCTCCGTTAGAATCGCTGTGGCGCTCGGTTCCATGCTACGCGAACTGGTCTTTCAACGACTGTCCCGACCCATAATGTACGATAAGTATAGGAGATCGGCAACCGTTGAGAAGATCTTGAATTGCCTCAGCTTGCCTAGAAAATACGAAGCAGTCTGCAACGGGAGACGCGCAAGGTCCTGAATGTAGCGGAAGGCTTGGGATTCGGCCTTGCTCAGGTCCTTGCCGAAACTCTTGTGCTCGACGAGCGCCACGCCCGGCCAGAACAAATCAATGTAGCCATAGTCGCCGGAAAGGTTTTTGACCGGCTGTTCGAAGCTCGCTACGACGCGGCGGCGGATGCCGAAGACGTTGAAGAATTCATTCCAGAAAGTTTGCTTTTCTGCTTGTTCACGCTTTGCACCTGTCCATTCTTTCGAAAAGCCGATAGCGCGATGTCGGATTTCATTCCTCGATAGAGGCACCGGTGGATGATACCAAAAACCGAGCGCGGCGTGCCCCCTTCGGATCGCCTGATCAAATTAGAACACGACCCTTTCCGCCTACGCGGAACGCTGGAAGCGATCGAAGACGCGAAACAGGACAAGCCCCAACGCAACGTTGAAGAGGGCCGAGCTCGCCAGGTGGAGCAGTTCCCAGGGATAAGATGCCTCGAGAAGCGCGTGCCGCAGAAAATCCGCAGACAGATCCTGGACGATGACTAAGACCGCAATTAACAAACCTCTTGCGAATGCATGGTCCACGTCAAACTTGGCGCTGGCCGAGGCTGCCAAATACCCGACCAGACCTTCGACCATGCCCATCATGCCAAGGTAACCGTGGGATAGAGCATCCTGTAACAGGCCGAGACCCGTTCCAAGGAAAATTCCGAAAATCTTGTCGCGACGAGCCACAGAAAAGTAGATGATGACGAGCAAAGGGAATTCAAACAGTCTTGCCAGAGGGATAACCGACGGCAGCGTGACTTGCAGCAAAACCGATCCAAAGATCGCGAGCCAGAGGAGAGCCGGCCGGACGCGGGACGCTCGGGCAGCTTTAGGGAGGCTCATCAAAGGAATTGCGCCCCATCCATCACGTTCCGGCCGGCCACACCCCTCAGAAAGCCGCCTGACGCAGCCAAGGCCGCGCTTAGGGGTGAAGCGTGTGCCGAACCATCCTTTTCTCAGCCACAGGCTTCAGCATGACCAAGACCTCTTCGAGCCGATTCAGGTCCACCGCGGGCCGCACCTCGATCTGCTTGTAGATATTTCCGTCCTGCGCGCGGATCACCGTTCCCATCATCAGCCCTCTCGGATAGATTTGGTCCAACCCGGAGGTAAGGACGGCGTCACCAGGGACAACCTTTTCATCATCCATGACGTACCGCATTTCGCAGAGCCCGTGGCTCATGCCTCGCAAGATTCCCTGGACGCCGCTGCTTTGGACCAAGCCGCCGGCCCCGCTCGAAGGGTCCGTGAGGAGCAGCACTTGCGCGGTATGGCGGTAAGCGGCGGCAATTTTGCCCACCACCCCCTGCGGTGTAATGACCGGCATCTCCCTAGCCACCCCGTCGGCTGATCCCCGGTTGATGAAGACGGCTCCCGATCCTGGATCGGGGCTCCACGCGATGACCTGAGCAGCAACACTCGGATAACTGAGGTGCGCCTTAAAGCCCAACAGCGCGCGCAACCGGTTGGCCTCCGCGGCCCGCACCGAGAGCAGTTGAAGCCGGATTTCATCCCCAGCCAACTGCGCGCGCAGTTGCTGATTCTCGCTTCGCGCTCTCCACAGGCTTTCCCCCGTGCGCGCCACACTCGCTCCCGATCCCGCCACCGCGTGAACGCCCCGCTCGAGAGGCGCAAAAACAGCGGTAACCCAAACCTGGACCAGGCGCACATTTCGGCCGCGAGTAATCTGGACTGAAAGCAGCAGGAGCTGCGCCAGCAAAACAGCCAACAGTACAAAAAACGCCCCGCGCCGCGCCACAAACGCGTGCATGCGGTCGCGCGACCGCCGATCGAAGCGGCTTGAAAGATCGCCGGAGTCAGTCCAGTCCGAATCCAACATGCTTGACCGCTGGAAGCAGGAAACCGATCCCGCCCAGGATGACCGCGTTTCGCCTCTCTGAAGTCCCCTACAGCGGCGAGGGGTCGTTCCGCGCAGCCGGAGTTATTCTATCGCAACCCGGCGCAACAGGTTGAAATCGGTCAGCATGCGGCCCGTCCCCAGCACCACCGAGGCCAGCGGATCCTCGGCAATGGAAACCGGCAACCCGGTCTCCTCGCGGATGCGCTTGTCCAGATTTTTGAGCAGAGCTCCGCCGCCTGTGAGCACGATGCCACGGTCGGAAATGTCAGCCGAAAGCTCGGGCGGCGTGCGCTCCAGCGCCACTCGAATGGCATTCAGAATCGTGGCGACGCACTCCGAAAGGGCGTCACGAATCTCCGAATCGTCTATCGTGATGGTCTTCGGAATCCCTTCCAGCAGATGACGCCCTTTAATTTCCATCGTCAGCGGCTTTTCCAGCGGGTAGGCCGACCCGAGCTCCATTTTTATTTGTTCCGCCGTGCGCTCACCGACCAGAAGGTTGTACTTCCGCTTTAGATACGCCGTGAGGGCCTCATCCATCTCGTTGCCAGCCACCCGCACGGACCGGCTATAGACGATGCCCGAAAGTGAAATCACCGCGATATCCGTGGTCCCCCCGCCGATATCTACGATCATGCTTCCGGAGGGTTCTGTAATGGGGAGGCCGGAGCCGATCGCCGCCATCATCGCCTGCTCCACCAAATAGACTTCGCTCGCTTTGGCGCGGAACGCCGAGTCCTGCACCGCCCTTTTTTCTACCTGTGTGATCTCCGAAGGCACCCCGATGACGATCCGAGGATGGACGAACATTTTGCGGTTATGAGCCTTCTGGATGAAATAGTTGAGCATCTTCTCGGTGACTTTGAAGTCGGCGATGACCCCGTCTTTGAGCGGACGGATGGCGACGATGTTGCCCGGGGTCCGGCCCAGCATTTCCTTGGCTTCGCGCCCCACCGCTTCGATCTCGCCCGTGACTTTGTTGATGGCGACAATGGAGGGGTCGTTGACTACAATGCCTTTGCCCTTCGCGTACACCAGAGTGTTCGCCGTCCCCAGATCAATGGCCAAGTCGGAAGAGAAAACACTAAACACGGAACGGAGGTTCATGGGCTGCTGAAAGCCTTTCCGGATGGAATGGGGTAACCCGCGCCGGGCCGGATCATTCGATCACGACAGTTTTGCGGATCGTCTTGGTATTGCCATGACGGTCTTGCGCCGTAATCGTAATTTCATTCGAGCCCTTGGACGGCAGGGGCGCTGTAAAGTGCCGGAACGTTCCGTCGGGGGCGATATTAAAAACTTGCTCGTTGTTAATGATCACGGTCGAGCCCGGCGCCGTCCGGCCGACGATCTCGACCACGCTCCCATGCTGAATAATTCGCGTGATTTCTAGGAAAGCCTCGTGGCCGGTCGAAACCTGCTGCACCAAATTGAAGCGGTTGGCGATGGAGGGCTGGCTCGCCGTGCCGCGCGCATCAATCGAAGCGACGGCCCAATAATAAACTCCCTCGTCCAAGCCGGATATATCCACTGAAGTCCAACCCCGAATCGTCTTATCCACAATCAAGTTGGAAAACATGCCCGACGGCGAAATCATGAAATGGTATGCCGTCGCTCCAGCAACCGCTGACCACCGAAATTCGATCTGGGTGGACCGCGGATCCTTCGCCACGGTGAGCGCCATGTTGACGGGAGAGATCAAAGACGGCGGCGCGATGACCTTCTCTCGAACCATCCCGGGCTGCTGCGAGGAGAACTTGACGCCTTCGTACTGTCCCAGGCTCAGCGTCATGGATCCCCGGGTGACGTTTGCGTTGCCCGCGTCGATGGTTAGCTGATGGACATCCGTTCGCGGATCGTTCTGCACCACCGCGCGGCTCTCTTGGCCGAGCGAGGCAACGGCGTCCGAGAAGGAAACCTGGGAGGTTGACCCTGGAGCTTCAAACCGGCCCGTTGCCAGATCCACGGTGCCCGAGGTCACCTGGACAGCGACGTGGGTTGCCCGCGTGACAGGGTCCTGTCCGCTCTCTTCCACGACGATCAGGGAATTCGGCTTCAACAGATAGTTTGTTCCGTCAGCAAAAATAATGCGAGCCACCCCATCGCTTCCCGTCTGCACAAAATCGCCCCGCTCGAGCGCGGTGTTGTAGTCGGCATTCATCCATTGGGGCGACTGAGGCTTTTTCACCCGCACCGCTCCGTCAATATTGACAAAATGAGCTTCTCGCTTGGAAGGCGCCACTTCCTTCTCGCCCGTTCTCACCAGGCACGCCGAAAGGGCGCGCAGAGCGCTTTCAGCCTTGAGGCTGAAGTAGTTCGGGGCGATAAGATAGCAGATCAGACCGACGATCACTAAGCCCAGCGACGAGTACAAGGCAATCGTGCGGTAAGAGATCGTCGTCCACTCGACCTCGACCTTGCGGCCTTGCTCTGGCGCGGGCGGCCTGGTGACTATACCCATGCTGGCAGCGACCAGAAAACATTTTTGACCAAACCCCATATCAGGTCAAGCAGATTCCTCCCCTCCGCGCTGTCAACGGCGCGTGTTGAAAATCGGGAGGGCGTCTC
>JAKASH010000136.1 GCA_021828225.1 Acidobacteriota bacterium
CAGAAAGAGCCGAAGCCCACGTTTGTCAACTCCAATGCCTCCAATTCTGATGGCTTAAGTCAGAGACAGGGTGTCAGTTCGCCGGATGCGTCAAATTCAGTGAACGTCGCTCCCAGAGCGCAACAGATCAACGCCCCTTCCGATGAGAAAGCCGGGGATACCTCGGAGGATTCCAAGCCTTCAGCTGGGGTTCCCGCGCCAGCCGTTATACAGAAGCCGTCGGGCAGCCGGGCGCCGGGCATCTCTTCGGCAGATCACTTCCAGGCGCCTGCATATGTTGCAAAAGGGAAGATCGTTCTCGAATCGAACGTCAACGGAGGCGCTATCACGATTAACGGTCGGAGCAGGCCCGGCTGGCAGACGCCGTACATCTTCACTTTGCCTTCGGGTACATACCGTATCTCCATTTCCAAGTCTGGTTACTCCACGTGGTTCAGAGACGTACGAGTGACCGGTGGAAACAAGAAATGGATCGTCGCTGATTTGCGCGCGCCCCGCGGCGTCGTCGTGATCGATACGGAGCCGCCGGGGATGCAAGTTTTCATCGATGGCAAGCCATACGGACCCAGTGAAGTAGAGACCTCACTCAGCATCGGAACGCACACCTACAAGGTTGTTCCACCAGGCGGACGGCGGCCGCTCCAGGGTACCTTTGTGCTGAAACCGGGGGCCATCCTGACGAGGAAAATACAGTGGCTATCGAACGGGGACCAGCACGCAGCCCAGAACTCGCCGGATTCAGAACAACGTCGAAACAAGACTAATTCACCGGCAGGGAGGGTGGAGTCGTGAGCAGGAATTTTGACCTCTTGGAGCGTGCTTCGAAAGATCTGGATTCATTCCAAGCCGTGGGCGTGGCGATCCCCAAAGCCGAGCGAGTCTCGCCACCGCCAGACGCCCGCACCTTGTCGCGAGAAGAATTGATCAAGCTTGTCCAGCGAATCTTTTTGCTCGACCACAACGGACGGAGGATGGTTGTATTTACAGCCGTCGAGAACGGGACCGGATGCACATCCATTTGCGCCGGTGCAGCCGAAGCTCTTGCCGCCCAGGTGGACGCGCCCGTCTGCGTTGTGGACGCAAACCTGCGGAAACCCGCTCTTCATCTCTGTTTTGGCACCGAGAACTTCAGAGGACTGACGGATGCCGTCTTCAAGCCGGGCGCAATTCGAGATTTTGTCCAAAAACTACCGGCCGGCAACCTCTGGTTGCTGCCTTGCGGTTCGATGGCTTCACAGTTGAGCGCGGTGATGAAGGCTGAACACCTGCAGGAACGGATTCGTGAGCTTCGCAAGGAGTTTTCTTATGTCCTGATCGATTCACCAGCAGTGAGTGAATATACGGACGCCATTTTGCTCGGCCGCCTTACGGATGGGGCGGTCCTGGTGCTGGAATCGAACGCCACGCGAAGACAAGTGGCACGGATTGCCAAAGAAGATCTTGAAGCTGCTGATGTGCGAGTGTTGGGCGCGGTACTCAACAAGCGCACGTTTCCAATCCCCCAGTTCCTCTACGACAGACTCTAGAGGACTGAGGCTAATCACCGCGACGGTGGGGGGCAGTCGCGGCAAGGGGTAAATGATGCCAATTTGCTATTCAGGGGTCCCTGGATGGGACTCAAGGGGCGGAGCTATGTCAGTTCAACAGGAACTTCGGGAATTCGAGAGATCGTTAGCTGCCGCCGGCCTTTTGCCAGAAGCTCCCTCCTGGTTTGCTGTTCACACACGGTCCCGGTATGAGAAGAAGGTCGCCACGCAACTTGGTGAGAAACAGATCGACTCGTTTCTGCCAACAGTGAAAGAAGTTCATTACTGGAGCGATCGGCGTAAGCTTGTGGAGCAACCTCTTTTCCCTGGCTATGTTTTTGTCCGGATACCGGCCGAAGACCGAGCGCGGGTCTCTGTTCTCAGAACCACTGGCGTTGTCGGTTTTATCGGAGTTCAAGGACAGGGTCTTCCCATCCCGGATCAGGAAATCGAAAATATCCAGAAATTGCTTTCCAGTGACATCCCTTTTGGACCGTATCCGTTTCTTCGAGTCGGCCAGAGAGTCAGGATTCGGGGAGGGTACCTCGATGGAATCGAAGGGATTCTCGTCGCCAAGAACTCAGACGAGAGCGTCGTTATCTCGGTTGAGCTGATCCAAAGGTCACTTTCGGTCCGGGTTAGCGGGTTTGATCTGGAACCGATCCAGGACCGTAGCGTTCCACTCGGCGATTCGAAATCACGCAACACAAGAACGTGCAATTCAACACTTCATCCCAGGGAGAACTAATCAATGGACAACTTGAGTGCTGTGAATCCGGCTACTGCACATGACTTTCAAATTGCCGTCATCGGTGTGGGGCACGTCGGGCTTCCAACTGCATTAGGCATTGCTGAATTGGGTTGGAATGTCATCGGGGCTGATCAGGATGTGGAGAAGATTCGCCAGCTGAAAGAGGGCCACAGCCCTTTTTATGAGCCCAGCCTACAGGAGTTGCTAACCAAGCACCTGGCAAGCGGGAAGTTCACTGTGACCAGCGACGTCGTTGGCACAATCCGCGCCGCAAGCGTGTTGTTCATCTGTGTCGGCACGCCTCAGCGCGAAAATGGAGAAGCCGATCTTTCTCAAATCGAAGTCATCGCCCGGCTGATTGCTCATCATCTCAACGGTTACAAGGTGATTGTCGAGAAGAGCACCGTTCCGGCCGTGACCTCCCTTTGGATTAAGCGGACCATCACCCGCTTCGCGTTGGCCAGGCACCGTTCAGAAAGGAATGATGCGAAGAAGGCCGGGACCTCTTCGGATTCCTACGCTCAATTTCCGGCCATCGAGTTTGACGTTGCTTCGAATCCTGAATTCCTGCAGGAAGGAAAAGCTGTTGAGAACTTCTTTTATCCCGACCGCATCGTCCTAGGTGTGGAAAGCGCCCGTGCACGGGAAATGCTCGAAGCCATCTATCGCCCGTTGAAGCGACCTATTATCGTGACGGGCCTGGCTACCGCTGAACTGATCAAGCATGCCGCCAATGCATTTCTGGCCATGAAGATTTCCTACATTAACATGGTCGCCGATATCTGTGAGGCTGTCGGCGCAAACGTGACAATGGTCGCGTCGGGCTTGGGTCTGGACCCTCGCATCGGACCGGACTTTTTATCCGCAGGTATTGGCTTCGGCGGTTATTGCTTTCCCAAAGACCTGCGAGCTTTCGTCCATCTGGCAGAGAAGCACGGTGTCAATGGTTCGCTCTTGCGGGAAGTTGAACGAATTAACCAGGAACGCGTTGATCGGTTCTTAGAGAAACTCCGCAAAGCGCTTTGGATTGTGCAGGACAAGGCGATCGGGATTTGGGGGCTCGCATTCAAACCCAACACTGACGACATTCGTGAAGCCCCGAGCATCAGGATTATTGACGCTCTCCTCAAGGAAGGTGCTCACCTTCAAATGTACGACCCGCAGGCAATGCCGCGCGTGCAGCAGATCTTTCCTGAACAGGCAGACCGGACGAAATACTGTCTATCACCCTATCAAGCATGTGAGGGAGCCCACGCGCTTCTTCTGCTTACGGAGTGGGACGAATTCCGGAAAGTAGACCTGCAACAAGTTGCTGCCTTGATGGACCTGCCCATATTGCTAGACGGTAGGAACGTGTTCGACGCAGAAAAGGTAACCCAGGCAGGGCTTGAATACATTTCAATTGGGAGGAAGAGCGCGCGTCCCCCCGCCGTGGCTCCGGTCGGGTACGGTATTCCGTCCGGCCAGACCCGCGAGCATACCGATACAATTTGGAGCTAAAATGGCAACTGTCCCACAAAACGAAAACAACTCTCCAAGAACGCTGCTCATCGGCGGTGCAGGATTTCTTGGCTCACATCTGTGCGACCGCCTGCTCGGCGCGGGCCATGAAGTCATCTGTATGGATAGCTTGCTGACCGGCCGTTTCGAAAACATCCAGCATCTCTTGGCGAATCCGCGATTTGTTTTTATCCGCCACGACGTGACCCAACCTATCGACCTGCCTGGCTTAGTCGGGAGCCAGGCCGGCAAACAAGACCTGGCCAAAAGCAGCAGCTTGAAGGTCGATTACGTTGTGCACTTTGCTTCGCCCGCCAGCCCGAAGGATTATGGGCGGCACCCAATTCATACACTCAAGATTGGGGCGCTGGGCACCTGGCACGCCCTCGGATTGGCGAAAGCCCACAAGAGTGTTTTCCTGCTCGCTTCGACGTCAGAAATATACGGTGATCCACAGGTGAATCCACAACCGGAAACGTACTGGGGCCATGTGAATCCGCTTGGCACACGCAGTGTGTACGATGAGGCGAAACGCTATGCGGAATCCATGGCCATGGCTTACCACCGGGAACACGGCGTGCAAGTCCGCATCGCGCGAATCTTTAATACGTATGGTAAACGGATGCGCCTTGATGATGGGCGGGCGATTCCCAACTTCATGACCCAGGCGCTCCAGGGTAAACCCCTGACTATTTACGGAGACGGCTCTCAAACGCGAAGCTTTTGCTACGTGAGCGACCTTATTGAAGGGATTTACCAATCGCTGCTCTCTCAGGAGACAGGGCCTGTCAATCTGGGCAACCCGGAAGAAATCACTCTTCTCAGACTTGCCGAGACGGTTATTGAAATGACAGATAGCAGAAGTCGGATGATCTTTGAACCTCTTCCCTCGGACGATCCGGTGCGCCGCCGCCCCGACATTTCCAAAGCCAGGACAATCTTGAAATGGCACCCTAAGGTTGGGCTTCGTGAGGGGATCAAACGAGTGATTCCGTACTTCCGCGCTCGACTGACGGACCGCTGGCTCCATCAACCAGTCGCTGGCAGGAAGCCGACGTTCCATAGCGACTGCAATCGCCTCGCTCAAAACAACTGACCACCCGGAAGAAATTTCCGCAAAGGCTCTTCATCTGTAATCTTAATGGTCTTCGCCCAGACCGGCATTCTTTACGCCTTTTCTGCTTCAGACGGATTCATTCATAAGGCTCTCGCAGGCGTTAAAGGAACTGCCCTCGCGGTCTTATCGCTAAAAGGAAGGATTCTGAACATGAGCAGTGCACGTCGACAGATGCTTTTAACCGTGCTCAAATTGTTTGACTCGACAGTCATGATTGCCGCCTTCGCACTGGCCACGCTACCCGAATTATACGAGAGCGGACTCTCCTTCGCCGAATTCTTCTCGATGCGAATCAAGGTCCAGAATTTCATCATCTTCGTGGGATTGCTGTTTGTCTGGCACATCATCTTTGCTTCTTTTGGCCTCTATGAATCAAGGCGATTGCTCCCCCGCCAGTCCGACGTTCTGGACACTTTGAAGGCAACCTCTCTGTGTACGTTTTCTTTAGCAGCCGCCGCCCTTTTGTTTCGCATACGCATGGTAGACGTTGCGTTCCTCGCGGTGCTGTGGGGCGCTAGCAGCATGATTGCCATGTCCAGCCGTTTGCTGCTCCGTTACTTTCTCGACTACGTTCGAAGGCGGGGGCGCAACGTGCGCCAGGCCCTGATTGTAGGAACCAACCCACGCACCGTAGAATTTGCCAGAAAGCTCGAGTCCAGATCCGAACTCGGCTACCGTGTCGTCGGTTTTGCTGACCAGGAATGGCCGGGACTTGATGACTTTCGAAAATCCGGTAACCGGTTGGTTTGCGACCTCGAGGGTATTGCCGAGCTCATTCGCAATACTGTTATCGACGAGGTTGTTATCGGGCTGCCGCTGAGGTCTTTCTACGGGCGGGCTTCACGAATTGCTGTGTTGTGCGAAAGGCAAGGAATTGTTCTGCGCTTTCTTCCAGGAATCTTTAATTTAAGCAAGGCGCGATCAACCGCCGAAGATTTTGCGGGAGACCCATTACTCACGCTGTACACCGGGCCGCTTGACGGCTGGCCGGTCTTCATCAAACATGCCCTTGATCTTACAGCCTCGTTGATTTTGCTCATTCTGCTTTCACCTGTTTTCGTAATAACCGCGGCATTGATCAAGCTGACCTCACTAGGCCCTGTTTTTTTCACTCAGGAAAGGCTGGGACTCAATAAACGGAAGTTCCGGATTTACAAATTCCGGACGATGGTTCCTGACGCTGAACAAAGGATGAAGGAGGTGGAAAGCCAGAACGAGGTTAGTGGCCCGGTTTTCAAGATCACGAATGATCCTCGCGTCACCTCGATCGGGAGATTTTTGAGGAAAACCAGTATCGACGAACTGCCGCAACTCTTTAACGTCATAAAGGGCGATATGAGTCTGGTCGGGCCGCGTCCCCTGCCGTTGCGAGACTACAGAGGTTTCGATCAGGACTGGCACCGGCGCCGGTTCAGCGTCCGGCCTGGAATCACGTGCCTCTGGCAGGTGAATGGCCGAAGTTCAATTCCGTTCGAAAAATGGATGGAGCTCGACATGCAATATATCGACGAGTGGTCCTTGTGGCTCGACTTCAAGATCCTCGCCGGAACGATTCCAGCCGTCCTTAAGGGGTCTGGCGCTGCATAGATCTCCTCAGGAGGTTTCCAGCAAGAGTTTTTAGGAATCCAGAAACTGCAAAAACCGACTGATGAGTTTGTTCTTTCACTGATTCAGCTTGGGGGCAAGAGGGAGCTGATGAGGAGTTTGATCAAAACCAATCTGCATGAAAGGCAAGTGGAGCAATCCCAGAGTTTCGTTGACGAGTTTTTCCAATACCACTCACGCTATTGGAGAGACATTTACCAGGAAGAAACTCTCAATGCACTTATCTACCGAGAGCGTAAATCCGCCGTCCTTGCGATGGCCAGCACACTCGAATTGCCTGAACGATCACGCGTGCTGGAAGTGGGGTGCGGCGCCGGGCTCACAACAGTTGCCTTGGCTGAACGCGGCTACGCCGTGGATGCTATCGACACCGTTGAAGCCATGCTTGATCTCACGCGCCAGGCCGCTCTCGATGCGGGCGTCGAGATACGTGTTAAGACAAGCTTGGTTAACGTCCTCGACATGAGCTTCCCGTCAAAGCGCTTCGATCTGGTGGTGGCCATGGGCATTTTGCCCTGGCTTGAAACTCCTGGAAAAGCATTACTGGAGATCGGCCGGGTTCTTAAGCCGTGTGGATACTTGATCCTGACCGCGGACAATAATTGGTGCTTCAGTCAAATGCTCGATCCTCTGTGTTTTCCCGGGCTGCGGCCGCTCCGGTGGAAGATCGCTGATCTGATGGAAGAGTTCAACCTTCGGACTGCCGAGCGGCCCCGGATGCACCGGCATTCAATTGAATATATTGATGAACTCCTTTGGCAAGCTGGTTTCCAAAAGGTTCAAGGCCGGACGCTCGGATTTGGTCCGTTTACGTTGTTCAAGCAAAAGTTGCTTCCGGACAGGATCGGAATCAAATTGCACAAAAGACTCCAGGCTCTAGCGGACTCCCAGTTCCCGGGAATTCGCGTTGCTGGAACGGAGTACGTTGCCATGGCCATGAAAACTCGCAAGGCTTGA
>JAKASH010000137.1 GCA_021828225.1 Acidobacteriota bacterium
GTGCGCGTAACCAACTCCCCCGCCACCACCATGACTTCCTTGTTGGCAAGGCCGACCGCCTTTCCCGCGCAGATGGCCTGGTACACAGCCACCAGCCCGGTCGTGCCATGGGAAGCCGCAACGACGAAATCAACTTCAGGGCTGGTAGCCGCCTCAACCTGGCCCTCAGTCCCGACAATAATTTTGACGGTTTCCTGGAAGTCCCGGGCCTGGAGCCGCTCCCGCAGCGGAGCGATTGATTCCGCATCGGCCACGACCGCAATGGAGGGCCGGAATTCCACAATCTGATCGGCCAGCACATCAAGATTCCTGCCCGCCGAAAGCGAGACCACGCGAAACCGGTCCTTGAGCCCCCTTAAAACGTTGAGACAGTTTTGACCGATCGAGCCGGTCGATCCCAGAATGCAGAGTCCCTTCATCGATGCCAGAAGTCCTTTAGATTCCAAATCAGCCATAAAGTCGGGGCAGCAAACAGGAGACTGTCAATCCGGTCGAGCAACCCTCCGTGGCCCGGAAGGATAGTCCCTGAGTCCTTCAGGTTCGATGCCCGCTTTAAGGCAGATTCCACGAGGTCGCCGATCTGACCGGCCACTGCGATCACGCCTCCTATCAGGATAACCGTTTTTGGGTCGGCTGTCTGCCAAAACCAGTGTGAAAAGCCCCAGGCCACCAGGACGGACCCAGCCAGGCCCGCTACCGCGCCCTCAACCGTTTTTCGCGGGGAAATGGTTTTCGCGAGTGGGATGCGGCCGGCCAGGCGGCCAACCGCATAAGCAAAGATGTCTTCGGCCCAGACCACCAGAAATAACAGGACGGCCAGACGCCAGCCCGCGGCAGGGTCACCAAATCTGAGCGGAATGATCCACGAGAAGGCAAAGCCGACATACATGATGCCCAGCATTGTAGACGCCAGCGCGCTTGAATAATCTTTCAAGTTAGAGACGATGATCAGGCCGGCAGCCGGAACCGCCAGAACGATCAGCACGAGGAGTACCGATTCGCCAGGAATGATCCGGTGCAAACCGGAAACCTGGCCCAGGCACAGCAGCCCTGCCGCCACATAACCCAGCCACGGCCAGCCTTCCAAACCAGCCTGCCGGCTGATGTGGAAATACTCGTGGAGGCTGATCTCGACTGTCGCGAGAACCGCCAGAACAAACAGCCACTCACGGTGCTGAACAATCAGGTACACAACCGCAAGGGCTAAGGGTAAGCCAGTTAAAATCCGTCGCTTCATGGGGATCCAGTGGGAGCGATGAACGGAGCGCGTACGACCGGGACTGTCCAATCCGATGGCAGCAACTTCAGCCGAGCCCGCCGTAACGGCGCTCCCGCCTCTGGAAATCGATAATGGCCTGAAATAATTCGCGTTCCGTGAAGTCCGGCCACAAGATGTCTGTCACCCAGATTTCACTATAGGCAACCTGCCACAAGAGAAAATTGCTTAAGCGCATCTCCCCGCTGGTACGAATCAGCAGGTCCGGATCGGGCAAATCATGAGTGTAGAGATGCTGGCTGAAAGTCTGCTCGGTAATGGAATCCAAATCAAGGCTGCCATTTCCCTTCAACTGTGAAACGAGGCTCCGCACAGCGTCTATCAGTTCCGCCCGGCCTCCGTAGTTCAGAGCAAGCGTCAGCCTCAGCCCGGTATTCGATCGGGTCTCTTCAATCGTGTTGGACAGGTCGTGCTGCACGGGCTTCGGCAGACTCCCGATCCTTCCGATGGCCCCAAACTGAATATTGTTGCGATTGAGTTCCGCAATCTCCTTCTTGAGGTATTCCCGCAGTAATTGCATCAGCAGCTTGACTTCGGTTCTTGGCCGTTTCCAGTTTTCCACCGAAAAAGCATAAAGGGTGAGGCAAGGCACGCCCAGGCGCGCGCAACTCTCCACCACTTGGCGCACCGCCCGGATGCCTGCGCGGTGGCCCGCAATCCGAGGCAGGTGCCGTTTCCTGGCCCACCGCCCGTTGCCATCCATAATCACGGCAATGTGCTGCGGCAGCCGTTCCAGGTCAATTTGAGAGCGCAGATCGTTGTCTGATGTTCCGGTTTTCACGGTGGGCCTAATGCTCGGAAAAGAGTTCACTCAAGAGTTAACAAACTAACACAGGTGTGCAGTCACTTCAACTCACAACGGTCTCTCTATACACGGCGCGATAAGTAGATTCTTATCCAACGCGTCAGGGCCCCGATTCATCGGGGCCGTTGGGAGACCCGCTATTCCAACCGGCTTCAGCCGCTGAGGGCCTCAGGGGCTGAAGACCTGGATGCTGCTCAGGCACGCCTTGCAGCGTGGCGGCCGCTGCCACCCTCTCCTTCACGCTATTTCCGGACAACTCTCTGGATGCAAACTGCGCGTCCGGTCTGGGCATCAGCCTCCACCAGGACCCCACAAAGCCGGACATCTTCTTTCGCAACTTCAAACCTCTCGGGAAGCTGGCTGAGAAATTTCCGGATGGCGATGTCTTTCTCGATTCCAATCACCGATTCAAAAGGGCCGGTCATTCCGAGGTCCGTAATGTAGGCGGTTCCTCCGGGCAGAACCATTTCGTCCGCAGTAGGAACGTGAGTGTGAGTCCCCACCATGGCCGTAACCCGGCCGTTCAGGTACCAGCCCATCGCCAGTTTTTCAGAAGTCGCCTCAGCGTGCATATCCACAAACCGGATTTTCACGGTGTCCGGAATTCCCTCCAACAAAGCGTCGGCTGTTCTGAAAGGACAGTCGATCGCGGACATAAACACGCGACCCTGCAAGTTGATGACCGCATAATCCAGTCCCGCCCGCGTCTTGCCTACAAAGAGCCCCCGCCCGGGAACCTGAGGAGGATAGTTGGCCGGCCGCAGCAACGGGCCATCGGCATGTTCAGCCAGGTAAGGGAAAATTTCCTTTTTATCCCAGATGTGGTTCCCCGTGGTTAGAACGGCAATGCCAAGGCCGAGCAATTCGTCCACGAGCGGAGGCGTGATGCCGAATCCGGCGGCTGCGTTTTCACCGTTGGCAAGCACCAGGTCTGGCGCGTACTCGGACACAAGCTCGGGGAGCCGTTCTTTCACAATTCGCCGGCCGGGCCTTCCGAAAATATCGCCGATATAAAGAATCTTGACCGTATCTTTCAATAATCTCCCTCAGTGGCCAGCGTCATATGGGGACAATCACCGGTCGGAACAAAGACAGGCTGTTACAAGCAGCACGGAAGCGCCAGGAATCCTCAAACTGCCGGTTTCAGCAGCCGGTCCAGCACTTCATTGCACTCGCCGACCTTCTGCTCCACTTGCAGGGTAGTAGCTTCGTGCTTGGCTTTTAGTTGATGATATTCGTCGGCAATGTTGAGGGCAGCAAGCACGGCCACACGCACAGTATCCACAGTGCGACTCCGGGCGGCAATCGAACGCATCTTGCCGTCCACGTACTTTGCAAGCTCATCAAGGTATTCCGCACCGAGGCTGCCCTTGACGTTGTATTCCTGGTCAAAGATTTCGATTCGGATCGTCTCTTGTGAATCGGCCAAGCTGCCTCCCTTCCGCCATTGCCGCCTACCGCGCACAAGGCATTCAGTGAACTTTCAGCTATTATCGCGTGCTGTCTGAGGTTGTCAACTGCTCGATCTGGTCGAGCAGTTTCTCGACCCGGGTCCGGACTTCTTCACGCTCACGCCGCAACACCTGAATTTCGTGTTGCAATGCTTCCAAGCGCTTCTGACTGTCGCTGGTGTCCTGCTTCAGCTTCTCAAAAGCTTTCTCAAGATCATGCTTATCAGAAAGCGCACGCCTGAAGACTTCACCCGCCTTTGAAAGCCTTTCTTCCAACTGCTGGAAACTCTCGTTCAGATCCATTGCTTTTGGCCCCATTGCCGCCCCTATGCGTCTACGCCCGAATTTGAACCCCCATGGGTTCAAGCGCTTCGACGATGCGCCGGCTTGCAGCTTCAACCTCGTCGCTTGCCAGCGTGTGGGTCGGACTTTGAAAAGTGATGCGGAGCAGAAGACTGACATGCTCCGCTGGAATCGTGCCTGCCGGAAGCTCGTTGCTCCGCCGCCGTTCGACCGGCATCATCATCTGGATTTCTTCGATGCCGAGGCCGCGAATGGCCTCTTCGAGACGCGCGTATGCTGTGCTTCCAGGTACAACCAGAGAAAAGTCCCGCTCGACCGGCGGGAACTTCGAAATCGGCCTGAAACTGTGGTGCCTTAAGGCTGTGCTCAGAAGAATGTCCAGATCAACTTCAGCCAGCCATACTCCCTGGCGCAATTTATAACGCCGCGCCAGGCCTTCATTGAGGCGGCCCAGCATGGCAACCGTTGACTCGCCCGCGACAAACCGGCCCGCGACAGCCTCGTCAAGATAATTGGCCGTTGAGGGCTCAAACTTCAGCCCGGGCAAATCAAACGAGCACAGGAGTTCTTCGAGGTCACCCTTTAAATCAAAAAAATCGAGTTCCTTTTCCTTGTTATGGATGGTTACCGGCTGGCGATGTCCGCTCGCGCCCAGCACCAGAACCCGGCTCTCTTCCGGCAGACCCTGCTCCCGAGCGCTATAAACGCGTCCGAGTTCATAAAGACGAAGATCGTTGCGGTAACGGTCGAGGTTCCACTTCAGAGCATGGATCATGCTTGGAATTGCCGATGAGCGCATCGCAGAAGCATCCTGGCTCAGCGGATTGGCCAGAACAACCGGCGGACGGCCTGTGAACCACGCGTTCTCCTCCGGGTCAACCATCGCCGGCGGAATAATTTCCCGGTAGCCCAGCGCCACAAGCGCGCTGCTGACCGCCGACTCTTTTCTCCGCGTCTCGTCAGTGGCAAGCCGGGGCGGAGCCGGCCGCACCCTCGCGGGCAGACGGTTATAGCCAAAGTGTCTGGCCACTTCCTCGATCAGGTCAACTTCCCGCGTCACATCCAGACGGAATGAAGGCGGCGTCGCCCGCCAGCCGCTGGTTCCGCGCCGCTCGACCCTGAAGCCAAGCGTACGAAGGACGCGTTCAATTTCCTCCCATAGCACTTCAGTCCCCAGGATGCGCTGAATTTCGCTTCGTCTCAGCTCAATGTGGGTGCGGTGTTGCGGAACGGGGTACACATCCAGCACCCCGCGCAGGATTTCACCTCCGGCAAGCTGAGCAACCAGCAGCGCCGCACGATCCAAGGCTACGGGAGCCATGTCGATGTCCGCACCGCGCTCGAACCGGTGCGAAGCCTCGGTGTGCATGCCCTGGGATTTAGAAGTCTTACGGATGGAAACAGGATCGAACCATGCGCTCTCCAGCAGGACCGAGTGGGTATCGGACGTGATCTCGGACTCCTCACCGCCCATCACTCCCGCCAGCGCAACAGGCCGTGCTGCATCGGCAATCACCAGGTCGCTTGCGCTAAGCGTTCGGCTCACCCCGTCAAGAGTTCGCAATCGTTCCCCCGACTTCGCACGGCGCACGATGATCTTGCGTCCTGCCAGATGAATCAGGTCAAAGGCATGGAGCGGATGGCCCAGTTCCATCAGCACGTAGTTGGTAATATCCGCCACGTTGTTGATGGAGCGCTGGCCAATGGCTTCCAGCCGCCGCACCAGCCAGTCCGGCGACGGCTTCACTTCCAGGCCTTGAATCACGCGGCCGCAATAACGCGCACAGAGTTCAGGATTCAGAATATCGATGGAAGCCTCGGTGGAGGCCGGCGTGTTGGATCCCTTGCAGATAAATTCCAGGGGTCTCAGCCGCTTGTGATAGATCGTGGCCACCTCCCGGGCCACGCCATAATGGCTTAAACAATCGGGACGGTTGGTCGTGACTTCGATTTCGAAAACCACATCATCTCCCACCGCCTGGAAAGACTCCACGTTGAGCCCCACGGCGATGAGGTCTGTCTTCAGACGGCGAGGTTCCACCGAAACATCCACAAATTCTTTGAGCCAATTGAGGGAAACTTTCATGGTTTCAGTCTTCGGAAAATAGGAGCCGGCGATCATAGATCGCCGCTACAGAAAATGGAGCTATCAAAATTGCTCCAGGAATTTCACGTCGCTCTGCTGGAAAAGCTGAATGTCATTGATGTCGTACTTCATCATGGCGAAGCGTTCCACGCCCAGCCCGAATGCCCATCCTGAATAACGCTCCGGGTCGATGCCGCCATGACGCAATACTTCCGGATGCACCATGCCGCACCCCATCACTTCGACCCAGCCGCTCTCCTTGCACACCCTACAGCCCTGCCCGCCGCAAAACACGCAGCTGATCGACAGCTCGCCGCTTGGCTCCGTAAAAGGGAAAAAGCTTGGGGAAAAGTTGGTTTTGATCTTGTCGCCGAAAAACTTTTTGGCGAAGTAATCGAGCGTTCCTTTCAGGTCCGCAAAGCTGATGTCCGTGTCAACGGCCAGACCTTCGACCTGGTGAAACATCGCCGAGTGGGTGGAGTCCGGATTCTCGTGCCGGTAGGCCTTTCCGGGGCAGATGATATAGAGCGGCGCGCCGTGCTTTTCCATGGCGCGAATCTGCACGGGAGAAGTGTGGGTACGCAACAAAGTCTCGGAATTAACGTAAAGCGTGTCCCAGTCATCCCGCGCCGGATGGCTTTCCGGAATATTGAGGGCGTCAAAGTTGTAATAAACCGATTCGATCTCCGGTCCCGACTCGATTGCAAAGCCAAGTCCCAGAAAGATGTCCTCGATTTCTCGCATGACCCGGGTGACCGGATGAATCGAGCCCAGCGGCCGCCGGTGGCCCGGCAACGTCAGGTCAGGACCTGCAGTCTCCGCCACCCCGGACTCGCCGAGAGAAGGAAGTGGAAGCTGGCCGGCCGCGGAACGTTTCCCCTGGCGTTTGGCCGTGGGCCTGAGCGGGATGGATTTCAATAACTCGTCAATTTCAAGTGACACCGAAGCTTTGCGGAGTTCATTGAACACCCGGCCGACCGCCGGCTTCAATTCCTTCGGCGCCGGCTTCAGCCAGTGCTCGTCGATCAGGGAAACAACCCCGCCCTTGCGCGCAAGCCAGCGATCTCGCAGCTCTTTGGCCATCAGGCCGCGTTCGTGCTCATCGGCCGCACCCCGTGCCATCAGCGCCTGCCGCTCGTCGTTCAGAGCGTCAGTGACCTCGGCAAAGAGCTCGCCGATAGCCTCAGGTGTTCTTGCACCCAGATCTTTCAGCGTTTTGCTGGTTTTTTCGTCAATCGACATCCGGGACCGCGTACGTACACGTTTGAGGGGAATCCGACGATCGGCTTCGGATCCGGACATGGTTTAGCCTGCCTTTAAGGCTGTCTTAACCCGGCTTGAAAGCTCGGCAAACGCCGGCTGGTCGAGAGCAGCCATGTCGGCAAGGGCCTTGCGGTCAAGTTCGACACCCAGCTTCTTCATCCCGTGAATAAACTGGCTGTAGGTCAGCTCATTCTGCCGGGCGGCCGCACCGATCCTGACAATCCAGAGACGGCGAAAATCCCTTTTCCGGCGCCGACG
>JAKASH010000138.1 GCA_021828225.1 Acidobacteriota bacterium
GTTTCCGCCAGTGACCGCCGAGCCGAGATCCGCCCTGCCCAGCTTCCTCCGGTTTTGGGATCGTTGCTTCTAGCCTATCGTTCCGCAGGGATCGAACTACCGTTCGGTATGATCAGAGATTGGACAAAACCGAACGATCAATCCTGAAGGGCCTCCCCTTCGCTCGCTTTCATTCTAAACGCATCTAAACAAAACATAAGTTGATATGGAGGACTCATGAAACGCGCAGCTGCAGTATGCTTAATATCAATACTCGTACTCATTTCAGCAGACCTTAAGGCACAAATGGTTAACCCGGACATCGATAAGCCCGGAGATCCATTCAGTTACCCGGCCTGCTCGACCGATGAAATCGCGGTTCAAAATGCGCCAATGGGCACAGAAATTACACCAGCGGGGTATCTGTACACTGGATATGGCGAGCTGATGTTTTCAATTGGCAATCCGCCACACCCCGCTTCTCAACGCATCCGAACTCTCGAAAAAGGGTACCTGCCCATCATTCATTACACCTACTCGGACGGCACTGTCCGGTATGATCTGACAACCTTCGCGGACACGCTCTCAAGCCAAAGCCAGGATCGCGATCCGGTGAATTTCGTCCGCGTGATGGCAAGAAATACGGGTCTCGAAAAGCGCACTTCCTACTTTAGCGTTGCCTTCCCGTACACAGGTGGAACGAGTTATCGCAACCCATGCGGCCTCGTCTCTCATCGCTTTCGGCGCCCCGTAGTTCCCGCCAAACCTGGCGACTACTCTCAACCGGGCGTCGTCTTCAACCCTCACTGGGTCTATGGATTCACGCGCGACTTCGCTACGCGGTCCGGCAAAGTTGTCTACCAGTTCCCCACTGTTCCCAAGCCCGTTCTATGGCTGACGGAGACCGTCCGCTATCGCAAACCGGAACAAGCGAGCATTTCACCCGAGACTCCCGTCATGGTGGTCCAGTACGCACTCCACCTGCAGCCTGGAAGCTCACAGACGCTGGTCTTCAAGATGCCGGTTCGTCCAATCGCCGTTGACGATACGAGTGCGACCAAAGAGCTGGAATCCTCCGACTTCGACGCTGCCTTCAAGCAGACCGTGGGTGTTTGGGAGAAGAGACTAAGCCAGGGCATTCAAATCAGCCTGCCGGAAAAGGAAGTAACGAACACCTTCAAGGCAAACCTTATTTACGACATGATGGCGCGGGACCATGTGGGCGACAACTACATCCAGACGGTCAATAAACTCCAATACCATGCCTTCTGGTTGAGGGATGGCTCACACATCATGAATGCCTACGATGTGACGGGATACCTGAATCTCGTTCGGCAGAGCCTGCCATTTTTCCTGAAGTTTCAGAGGCCTGACGGTCTGTTTATTTCCCAGCCCGGCCAATATGACGGGTGGGGGCAAGCGCTTTGGGCTTTTGGCCGCTACTATCAGTTTTCTCACGACCGGGCCTTTGCACAAAGCGTCTTCCCGGCGGTCCTGCGGGCCGTCCATTGGCTGGAGCGCGCGCGGGAAAAAGACCCGCTGCATATCATGCCCGCGGGAAATCCGCATGATGATGAATTTCATGTCACAGCTCATGTGACGGGGCACAACTTCTGGGCACTTGATGGACTGAAAGAGGCAATCGTGCTGGCCAAAGCCGTGGGGAATGACGCCGCTGTCCGGGAATTTCAACAGGACTATGATAACTATCATCAGGTCCTGTTTCGCAAGCTCGACAGCATTGGGGCGAAGGATGACGACTACATCCCGCCGGGGATTGATGTTGCGGGAGGGCAGAATTGGGGCAACATGGACGTTTTGTTTCCAGAAATGCTTTTGCCAGCAAACAATCCTTTAGTAACAGGCACGCTGCGGCGAGTGCGGGAGACATACGCTGAGGGTCTGATTACCTACGCCGGCCACCTTCACGATTACATCGGATTCAGGAATACAGAAACCGAGCTCATCCTTGGAGATCAGCAGCAGGCTATCAAAGATCTTTACGCGGAGCTCGTTCACACTTCGTCAACCCATGCGGGATGGGAAGTGGGTCCGCTGCCATGGACCACGCGCGATTTTGGGAATGACCTGGCGCCGCACGGCTGGTTTGCCGCCGCCTACGTGGTCCTGCTCCGCAACATGCTGGTTCGGGAACAGGGCGACAACCTGCATCTGCTGTCTGCCTTATCTCCCGATTGGACCCGGCCGGGCGATACGATCAAGGTGTCCAACGCTCCCACCGAATTCGGCCGCATAGCAATGGATTGCAAGTTCAGCAGCAGCGGCATGCACATGGACCTGCACGCCGATTTTCAGCACAAGCCCAACCACATTGTCGTCCACTTGCCGTGGTTCGTGACTGCGAAGAGTGCAACGGTGGACGGGAAGCCAGCTCAAGTTCACCAGCAGAGCCTTTCAATCCCCCCTTCTTCGCGCGAGATTGATGTTGTATGGACCGCTCACAGTCCGGCTCCCGTCATGAGCTATCGTTCTGCGGTGAAGGCTTTCCTGATGGAATACCGCGCGCACTATCAAAAGTTTCTCCGGGATGGATCACCTGACCGGAAGCCGATCAAGATGTACTGAATCGGCCGGACGGTGCGATTTCCGCTTCGCGCAACGGCAAACCGCTGGCGACGGTGGTAATCGCTCCGTCTTCAAACCGTCCCGCCACTTCGCGTTGATAGTGGCGATGATCCATGGTTCCAATCTGTAACTGCAAACCTGGAACCACCCTCAGACCAACTCCAGGGCCAGGGCTGCGGCACCATACAACGGAGAGTAATTGCCCAATTCTGCCTGCACAACTTCCGTGGAATACTTCAGCATCGGCGCTGAAAGCTCATCGAGAAACTCGTGCACCGGGTCCAGCAATACTTTCCCTGCAAGGGCTACGCCTCCTCCCAGGATGATCTTGTCGGGATTTAGAACACGAATCGCGACAAGAAGTCCTCGCGCAAGAGCTCGGGCTGTTTCACGAACAATGAAGAGCGCGCCAGTTTCTCCCATCCCGGCGGCACGGAAAATTGCTTCGGCGGTAATCTGCTCAGGATCGCCGGAGGAAAGTTGGATGGTTCTGGACATGATCTCCGGCTTTCTCCTCGCCAGCCCTCGGCCTCGAAGGCCGATAGCCGTTCCTGAACAAATCGTCTCCAGGCATCCCCGTCCTCCGCAGGAACAGACAGCGCCCGCACCCGAGACAGTAATATGGCCAAACTCTCCGGCCATGGAGTCCTTGCCTCGAAGGACGCCTCCGCGGCACACCACGCCGCCCCCGATACCGGTGCTGATCGTGAGGTATACGATCGAATCCGTTCCTCGTCCGGCTCCGTACCGAAACTCGCCAAGGGCTCCGGCGTTGGCATCGTTGTCCACGAGGCACTTGAGGTTCAACCGATCCTCTACCCATCGCCCCAACTCAAAACCTTGCCAGCCGGGGACGTGCATCGAACTGACCCGCTGCCGTTTAAAGTCGACGGGTCCACCGAAGCTGATTCCGCATGCTCTTACGGGTTCGTCCACTCTCGCTATCAGATCCTGCGCTCGTTCTCGAATCTCGTTGAGCATCCAGTCGCGTCCCCCGGATAACTCTGTCTCGCCCTCCGAGAGAAACAAACGGCGGCCCTCGGCGTCAAACAGGCCCACCCGGAAGCGAGTACCGCCTATATCAACCGCGAGCACGTTGATCATCTCTTGTCGCTTCCTCAATTATTCCGGTGCTTCCGCAAGCTTATGCACCTAGGGGGAGTGGTTCTGCCGGAGGTCGCGGTGTGACACTTTGATCTGGTAGCCTTCTTCTTCCAGAAGGCTTCCGATACGTTCCGCAAGTGCCACTGACCGATGGCGTCCTCCAGTACAACCTATCGCGATCGTCAAATAGCTCTTGCCTTCACGAACATAGTGCGGGAGCAGGAAAAGGAGGAGGCCGGAAACCCGTCTGATAAATTCCCTGGTCTGGCTGTAGGACTCGATGTATTGTTTGACCTCCGGATCACAACCGGACTTTTCGCGCAGCTCGGAAACGTAGTTAGGGTTTGGGAGAAATCGAACGTCGAAAACCAGGTCGGCATCATGCGGCACACCGTGCTTGAAGCCGAACGAAAGGACTGAGATCAGCATTGTCTTGCGCTGGCGGCCTCCAAATCGGTCCTGGATCAGTTGCCGAAGTTCATGAACGTTCAGCCCGCTGGTATCGATAACCGCGTCGGCAAGCTGGCGCATGGGTTTGAGCAGGGATCGCTCAAGTCGGATGCCCTCTCGAACCGGCAGATTGCGGCCGAGAGGATGCGGCCGACGAGTCTCTTCAAACCTCTGGATCAAAGCTTCGTCGGAAGCTTCGAGAAACACCAGAGAGAGTTTAAGACCGTCACGACCGAGATCATGGAAAGTTACAGGAAGCTGGCTTAGGGCTTCACCTTCACGAATGTCAACCACGACGGCGGAACGTGCAATGTGGCTCCCTGGAGCCGCACACATGTCGGCAAACTTGGGAATCAGACCAATCGGTAGGTTATCAACACAATAATAGCCCAGGTCTTCAAAGGCCTTCAGCGCAGAGCCTTTGCCTGAGCCACTAAGGCCTGTGATGACAACAAGTCGGCGGGTTGCGATCCTCCTGGCAGGCGCCTTCTTCATGGATACCGTGCAGACCCAAAATCGACCTTGGAAACAAACCGAACAACGAACCGGTTCAGAGGCAACACGATCGCTCTTACTGCTTTACCCGTACAAGGTTTTATGGCTCGGGTTCGATTAAGCCAAGTTTTCCATCGGGTCGACGATAAACAACATTCACTCGCTCACTTTTGGCGTTCCGAAAGACTACGACTCCACTCAATACTGTATCCAGGGACTCGATGGCCTCTTCGAGCGTCAAAGGCTTTACCGGAAGCCTTTCCGTTTCGACCACCAGGCGCTCTTCGTGGTCCACCTGACTGCTCGTAAAAACATTCAGAAGGATATTAGAAGTGGGTTTGGGACGGCGTTTTTGCGTGCGCTTTTTCGTCAGGCGGCTGACCGCCTGGCGTTCCAGTTTGTCGAGAGCACCCTTGATGGCGCTTCGAGGATCTGCTGCTTCCATAACACTGACAAGTGTCTGGTCCCGAAATGTCGCTGTAATCTCAGCCGTGCGGCGGTGTTTTTCTGCACCCAGAATAACATGTAGCTTTGGACGACCCGGAAGAAGCCGTTCCAGCTTTCTCAAGCGCTCGTGAGTATACTGGCGCAAGCCCGGCGTCACATTCACCTGGCGTCCAGTGAAATCAACATCCATCACAGTACCTCCCTGAACCGTTTTCTGAATTGGCGATGCAGCAGGAGTGTTCATCCTTTTACCCGACGCTGATGCGTACTGGGAATTTTCATGTCTTCGCGGTACTTGGCGACCGTGCGGCGGGTGACATCAAAACCTTGTTCATGCAAACGGCGCATGATGCTTTCGTCGGTGAGGGGATGGGCTGAATCCTCTTCTTCAATCATCTTCTTCACAATCCGTTTCAGGTGGATCAACGAGGTATTCCCCCCGCTGGGCCCCTGGACAGATTCGGAAAAGAAATAGCGAAGCTCGTGAACACCCTGCGGCGTGTGAGCGTATTTGTTGGCGACGGCACGGCTGACCGTCGAAGGGTGGACACCAACTTCTTCAGCCACCTCTTTAATCATCATCGGCCGCAGGTAATCGATTCCCTTTTCAAGGAATTCGCCCTGGCGGCGGATAATGGACTCACATACCCGGACAATCGTATGCTTGCGCTGCTCGATGTTCTTGATGAGTTGCAAAGCGGAATTGCACCGCTCTTTGACATAACTGCGCACCTCACGGGTCGCCGCCCCATCTGAGAGAAGCCGCCGGTAATGGCGGCTCAGGCGCAACTGAGGCAACCCGTCCTCATTCAGGCGCACTTCGTAACCATCGCTTGTCTTCACGATAAAGACGTCCGGTTCGATCAGTTGAGGCTGTATTTTGTTGTAGCGCTGGCCCGGCCTGGGATCGAGCTTACGAATGATTTCAATGGCCTTTTCGACAGCCGGCACGGGGCGGTCAAGAGCCCGTGCGATTTCCCGATAGTGCTTGTTTTGAAGCAGCTTCAAATGATCCGAGACAATCTGGGCGGCAAGCGTGCTTTCAGGAGCCAGGGCACGAAGCTGAATCAGCAGACATTCCCGCACGTCCCTTGCCGCCACACCCAGGGGATCGAATTCCTGGATCAGTTTGAGTGCAGCCTCGATGTCGGTCTGCTCATGTCCGCCTGTCTCCGCAATCTCCTCCAGGCCGGCGGTCAAGTACCCATCTTCGTTGAGGTTTCCAATAATCGAGTGGGCCGCATCCCGCACCGCATCCGAGCACTTGGACGCGCCCAACTGCCATTCCAGATGGTCTGTTAAGGATGACGGCTGAGCAAGGAAATTTTCAAAGGAGACCTTTTCGTAAACCTCGCCGGCAGGAGCTTTGAATCCCGGGTCCAGATAATCGCGGAAAAAGGACCCAAAATCAATCTCTTCAAAGGAATCACGATTTCCGTTTTCGGCAGGGTTCTGATCGGGGGCCAGTTCCGCTGTCCCGTTTGGCTCAACTTTTTGCGCGGCCTCGTCAACCGATGGAACATCCTCGGGAACCTCTTCCAGCACAGGATTGGCGACCATTTCCTCGTTGATCATGTCGCGCAATTCCAGCTTGTTCAGCGCCAACACGCTGACCATCTGGACAAGGCCCGGCGTCAGGATCTGCTTCTGCGCCACCTTGAGGTTCAGACCGATTCTAGGTTGAGTGCCACCCATCAAATTACCAGTCTAAAGTTATCGCCGAGATAGATTCTCTTAACTTCCGCATCGTTTCCCAGTTCTTCCGGAGACCCGGCCCGGAAGATGCGTCCGTTGTTGATGATGTATGCGCGATCCGTCACCCGCAATGTTTCGCGCACGTTGTGGTCTGTGACCAACACCCCGATTCCGCTTTCCTTCAGCCGAACGATGATTTCCTGGATGTCCAGGACAGTCAACGGATCGATTCCAGAAAACGGCTCATCAAGAAGTATAAACGATGGAGAGATGACGAGGGAACGTGCAATTTCCACGCGCCGCCTTTCACCCCCGGAAAGCAGGTACCCGTGGCTGCGTCTCACCTGTTGCAATCCGAGATCTTCAAGCAATTCTTCGAGGCGTTCGCGACGCTGGTGTGCCGTAAGCGGTAGCGTTTCAAGAACCGCCAGAATATTTTCTTCCACCGTCAGCTTTCGAAAGATCGACGGTTCCTGGGGCAGGTAGCTGATCCCGCTCCTTGCCCTTAAATACATCGGAAACGCAGTGATGTCCGTCTCGTCCAGAACCACCTGGCCGGAATCCGGGTTGGTCAAGCCGACAATAATGTAAAACGTGGTTGTCTTGCCTGCGCCGTTCGGGCCCAGCAGGCCGACCACCTCACCTTGAGCGATCGTGAGGCTAATATTATCGACA